>JBIKMF010000183.1:0-7872 GCA_044359425.1 Phycisphaerales bacterium | reverse complement strand
ACGGCGTGGAGCACCGGTTCGAGATCGTCGGCGTGGTGACGAGCCCGGGGCTCGAGATGGTCTCGAAGTTCTTCAACGTGGGGGAGGACTTCACGGACCAGGCGATGCACGCGGTCTTCGGGAGCCGAAAGGACCTGAAGGAGAAGCTCAAGAGCGAGTCGATCCACCTGCTGCAGGTTGCGCTCAAGCCGGGGGTTGACGACGACGACGCGGTCGAGAAGATGCGGGACGCGCTGGCGGGCGCCGGGATCCTCGACGCGGGCAGCGGTCGCAAGATCAAAGAGACCATCGTGTCGTACGCGAACGGCGCGATCTTCGGCGCGACGCTGGTGGGAGTCGCGGCGATGCTGGTCGCGAGCTTTGGTGTCGCGAACCTGATTGTCGCGGGCATTCAGTCGCGCCAGTTCGAGTTCGGCGTGATCCGCGCGCTGGGCGCGGGGCCGTGGCTCGTGTCGCGCCTGGTGATCGGTGAGGCCGTGGTGATCGCGGTCGCGGCGTCGATCGTAGGGACGATGATGGGCGTGCAGGGCGCGCTGGGCGGGAAGCGGCTCGACGAAGCCCTCATCGGGCTGAAGGTGAACTTTCAGATGCCGTGGGATCGCGTCGCCATCGGGTGCGGGCTGGTGCTGCTGCTGAGCCTGATCGCGTCGGCGCCCGCGGTCATCGCGCTGGGCAGAAGGTCGCCGCGCGAACTGCTGGCGGCGATGAAGGGTGGATGAGGCGACACGATGAGCGACTTCTTCAAGAGCGAGGTCACGGACGATCGGGGCGTGAAGTTCCCCGGGCTCGATCTGAAAGAGCTGAAGAAGAGCGAAGAGGCCACGGATCAGCGCAAGCGGCTGGCGGAGCGGCTCGAACTCGCGGTCAAGGTCGAGAGTGGCCGGGGCGCGAAGCTCTGGCTCATCCGCATCGGGATCTTCACCCTCGCGACCTGCCTTGTGCTCGTGGTGCGGGCTTTGACGAATGGGGCGTTCGGTCCCGCGTGGTACTGGGTCTTCTTCGTGGCGGCCGGTATCACCGTGCGGTACCTCACGCGGAAGGAGATCAACCACAAGATCTCGGCCTCGGCGGTGACGGAGGGGTTCTGCGGGAGCTGCGGGTACTCGCTTCAGTCTTCCCCGCGGGCGGACGACGGGTGCGTGACGTGCGCGGAGTGCGGCGCGTGCTGGAACGCGGGTCGTATCCGGCGGCCGCACTGGAACACCGATGTCCCGCCGATGGACGAGAAGGTGGGGTTCCGGGAGATCGCGATCCACCTCACACCCTCGCGCGAGTTCCTGACCGTCGCCGACGATCGCGGGCGGTACGTGCGCAGCCTGGACCGCTGGCTCCGGCTGCTGCGGCCTGACAAGCGCGCGAAGTGGGGGGACGCGACGATCGCCGAGTGCCGACGCCGGCTCGCGCGGATCGGACGCGTGAAGCGGATCATCGAGGCGTTGATCGGGTGCGCGCTCTTCCTTATGCCCGTTGTGTTCTGGGTGCGGGCTCCGGCGGGCGTGATCCCGCGCGAGGTCGTAATCGTCATCGGGATCAATCTCGCGGGTGCGCTGCTGTTCACGATATGGAAGGGGTATCGCGGCTCGCGCGGGTGCAAGCCCACACGGGTGGTCAGGGAGATCGCGGCGATGGGCTTCTGCGGCGCGTGCGGGGAGTCGATCGCGGCGGCCCAGGTGGAAGCCGATGGGTGCAAGGTGTGCCCGTCATGTGCCGCGGCGTGGAGGAGTACGCCGGCGGTGGAACCGAGATGACTGCGCGGGGGTGCGATGCGGATCGGATCGGACATCAAGGACGACCGGGGCTCGCGCGTGAGTGCGCTGAAGGCGTCGGCGATCCGGGGCGAGGACTCCGCGGCGGCGGCGCGGCGTGAGCTCGTGTCGAGGCTGCGCACGGGCGTTCGGGGCGTGGCGTTCCAGGATCTGATGATGCAGCTGTTGATCGTGCTGTTCGCGATCCTCGGGTGCACGGGGGGAGTTGCCGCGGGCGCGGTGTTGTCGGGCGGGGGACTGGGCGTGACGGCGGGCGGGATTGTGTTCTGTGCCGCGATGACGCCGGCGTGGATCATCGCACGGCGGCGGGCCGCGCGGGCCGTGGCGGGGTCGGCGGTTGCGGAGGGTTTCTGCGGTTCGTGCGCGTACTCGCTCGAGGGCCTCGCCGAGGAGTCGGATGGGTGCGTGTGCTGCGGGGAGTGCGGCGCGGCGTGGAACGCGCTGCGGATCCGTGTCCCGCACTGGGATCCGCGGAGCGAGCAGGTCATCGAGGCGGCCGAATCGGCGCCCCGAGATCCACGCAACCCTCGACCGATGGCCTTTGACGCACGCGGCCGGTTCGTGAAGGGGGTGGAGGGTGGCGTGTCGCAGTTGCCGTCGGCGACTGTGCAAGGACTGCGGCCGGAGCAACTCGCCTCGATCCGCCGTGAGATCTGGCGTGCGGGGACCCCGCAGCGCGTCGTCGGTGTGGTGATTCTGGCGATCGTGTTCGCACTGCCGATTGTCGCGATTGCGTTGAACGGGGGTTTGTCCGGGTGGGAGAGCTTGGTCGTGATCCTCCTGATCGTCGCGATACCGATCACGCTGCTCTGGTGGTTCTCGGCGTCGACGTCGGGCGAGAGTGTGGCGCGGGTGCTGGGGGAGCACGGCGTGTGCGGGTGCTGCGGGAGTCTGCTCGCGGGCAGAGAACCCGAGGCGGACGGGTGCACGGTGTGCGCGAACTGCCGCGCGGCGTGGCGGGTTGCGCCGCCGGCGGGTGCCCGCGGCGGAGGGGGCGCGGATGCATGATGCGCCGATCAAACTCGTCGACGATCGCGGACGCGAGTTTCAGCCGCTCACCACCGCCACGGTCGCGGGTGACGGGGAGGAAGACGAAGCGCGCCGAAGGTTGATCCGGCGGCTGCGGCTCGGGATGAGGAGCCACTCGGGGCAACTGGGCCTCGCGCACGTGCTCATCGTCGTGGCCGCGACTGGCGGCTGCTGCGTCGGCGCGGCGCTCACGGATGTGTTCGGGTGCGCAGGGCCGGTGGGCGGGCTCCTGCTTGGTGGGACGGTCGCGTGGCTTTACGTGCGCAGCGTCGTTCAGTCCGAGATGGCTCCCGCGATCTCCGCTTCTGCGCTCGCCGAGGGGTACTGCGGGGCGTGTGCGCACTCGCTTCGCGGCGTGCCCGAGGAGGCCGACGGCTGCGTGTGCTGCGGCGAGTGTGGGTGCGCGTGGAAGCGGTTCCGACTTACAAGCCCGCATTGGCGCGAGGCAACGGAGTACGAGAAAGCCCAGACGTTCAAGTGGCGGTTCCAGCCGTTCAAGCTGCTGCCGCGAGAAATGGTGATCGACGGGCGAGGGAGATTCGTGCGTTCGTGCGGGAGCTTTGTCTACCGGCTGCCGAAGGAGACCAAGGACGAACTGGGACCCGCGGGAAGGGCGAGGCTGAGGGCGGCGATCCGTGATACCGCGACGGTGCGCCGAGCGATCGCCGGTTGCGTGGTTGCTATCGTGACGGTGACACCCGCGATCCTCGTCTTGATCGAAGCGATCAGAGATCCGCGTGCCGATGTCATCCTGCTGGCGACGGGTTTGCTGGTCTTTGGGGCGATCCTGATCGTTGGCCTGCACTTCTCGCCAATGGGCAGGCAGCAATGGCACGTGAAAGCGCTGTTCGACCACGGCGTCTGCGGCGGGTGTGGGCAGATGCTCCCACGTCCGCACGCGCCCGAGCAGGACGGGTGCGTGGTGTGCGCGAACTGCCGCGCGGCGTGGCGGGTTGCGCCCGCGCGACCGCCGACGGCCCAGGAAGTGGAGCGAAGCGCGTCCGAGGGAGATGCGTAAGAGCAACGATGAGCGACGGTGACACGTACCACCCAAACTCCGGCCAGCACTGCGAGCGGTGCGGGTACTGCGTCGACGGGCTCGCGATCGGTGACGAACTGACGTGCCCGGAATGCGGACAGACTTCTCCGCCGCACGACCTCTGGGTGCCGCGACCCTGGCCGGGGCCGATGGCGATTGGTGTAAAGCTCTGCCTGCCGGCGGTGGTGCTGGCGGCGGCGTTCGTGGGGTTGGGTGAGTTCAGGGGCACGCGGGAGGTGCTGGTGTGGCCGGTGCTGCCCGTGTGGCTGGCGCTGGCGGTGGTGGTGGGGCTGGTCTGGCCGTGGGCGGAGGCCGGGCGGATGGGGCGGGCGAGCGAGCCCCTCCTGACGCGTGCGGCGCGGGTCCGGGGGGTGCGGGTGCAGGCGCTGATTGTGTGCCTCACGTCGATCGCGGCGGGGGCGGCGGTGTTTGTCGCGTTGTTGTGAACGGGCGGTACGATCGGCAAAGTCCGGGCGTTCTGTGCTCGGCGGGGTCCGTGTGGGCGCGGGGTGTGGACCACGCTCGGGAGTTCGGTCGATGAGAGAGGCAATGGACTCAACTGCGAATACCAATCAAACCCCGATCACAGAGCCGCCGAACTCGCCGGTGCCAGCGGTCGTGCTCTGGGTGCTGTGCGTGCTGAGCTTTGTGGCGGTCGTGGTGTCGAACCAGTTCGCCGGGAAGGCGGAGCCGGAATCGACCACGGTGGAGGTTCTACCTCCGGACATGACCAACGAGCTCGCGCTGCAGACGAAGCTCGGTGTGAAGCTCGGGAGTCTCGCGGGGCAGCAGGGTATGTACGCGACGTCCGTGCAGGCCGTGCTGGGGAAGAGCACGTCGAACGCGGACCACCTGCGGGGCGCGGTGGCGCTCGCGGAGTTCTCCGGGCCCGAGGCGGGCTTGAAGCAGCTTGAGGCGTTCATGGCGCGCGAGCTCAAGCCGGGGGAGGAAGCGCTCGCGGTAGACGGTCGGTTGCTCAAGCAGGTGCTGAGCGATCCGCCCGTGGCCCTTTCCGACGCGGAGATGGTCGGCCTGCGCGAGCGCCACGGGTTCTTCGCGGATCTCGCGGTGTCGCGTGGCAAGCCCTCGACGGATCCGGTGCGTGCAGAGCTCGAGTCCGGCGGCGTTCAGATCATCTTGGTCGCGATCGCTGCTGGCGGTGCCGCGCTGCTCGCGTTCTTCGGCGCGATTGCGGGCGTGGTGGTGATGGTGATGCAGGTGACGAAGAAGAACTTCCGCTTCGCGTTCGTCAGGCCCAGCGGCGGCGCGAGCACGTTGTTCCTCGAGGCGTTCCTGCTGTTCCTTGGCGGCTTTGCGATCCTGCACATCGGGTTCCCGCTCGTGCTGAGCGCGGCGGGTGTGCTGAAGCCGGGTGTTGCACCGCCGGCGTGGCAGATGGCGGTGACCCTGCTCCTTCAGTGGTCGCTGCTGCTCACGATCTTCTGGCCGCTGGTGCGGGGCGTGTCTTGGGCGCAGTGGAAGCAGGCGACGGGATGGCACACGGGCAAGGGGCTGTGGCGCGAGGTCGGGGCCGCGCTCGCGGGGTACGCCGCGATGCTGCCCTTCCTGGTGCTCGTGATGGCGCTGCTGGCGGTGTACATCATGTGGAGGCAGGCCCAGGACCCGGGCGCGGCGCCGCCGTCGAATCCCGTCGCGGAGCTGGTGGCTGGTGCTGGCTGGGTCGAGCTGCTGCTCGTGTTCGCGCTGATGACGATCTGGGCCCCCGTGGTGGAGGAGACGTTCTTCCGCGGCATGCTCTACCGTCACCTTCGGGGCCGGATGGGCGTGCTGCTGGCGACGGTCATCTCCGCGCTGTGGTTCGGCTTCATGCACGGCTACTCGGGCATTCTGCTGATGCCGGTGATCACCATCGGCGCGGGGTTCGCGTTGATGCGAGAGTGGCGAGGGAGTCTGCTCCCCGTCGTGATCGCCCACGCGATCCACAACTTCATGATCGGCTCACTCGCGATCGGCTTCTTCACCGCGCTGAAGTAGCCCTTACGACTTCGCCTGCGAGTGGATGACCTGCCAGATCGCGTCGATGGCCTTGCGGGTCGAGTCCGCCGAGGTGCACAGTTCCTTCACGGAGCCCTGGATCTCGACGGCCGCCTTCGCCGCCTCGTTCGCCAGCTTCTTCACCTCGGTCGCCACCACGCCGAACCCACGCCCCGCGTCGCCCACGCGCGCCGCTTCGATCGACGCGTTCAGGCTCAGCAGCGACGTCTGATCCGCCAGCTTGTTGATCGCGCGCGACATCTGCTCGATCTTCGAGATCGCCCCCACGAACCCCGTCACCATCTCGCGGACCCCATTGAAGTCCGCTTCGAGCTCCAGCCGCCGCTTCTCCGCGGCATCCAGCTCCGTGCACTCGCGGTGCATCTGCAGCGTCGCCGCGTTGATCGAATCCGCGGCACGACGGAACGAGCCCAGCATGCCCTCCAGCAGCACGCGACGGAAGAACTTTCCCTGCCCCGCGAACTCGAGGGAGGCGGTCGCCTCGCGCACGAACGCGTCGGTCATGTCGAGCATGTGGTTGATGCCGTGGAGAAGCTCGGCGAGCTGCGGCTCCGCGTTGATGTGCAGAATCCGGGCCTCGAGGTCCCCCTGCGAGGCCGCCTTGCACACGCGCACGGCCTCATCGATCCACGCCTGGGTGTCGCGCTGAACCGGGGCGCCGCTGATCTGGGTGGCAAAGGTGCTCATCGGGGCTTGGCTCCCGTGAACGCGGGGCGAGTGGCCGTCGCGTCGGGTGTGATCGAAAACACGAACTCGTCGTACGACATCCCCGCCTGCTTCAGCGTGTCGACCAGCACCGGCAGCGAGGCCGTCCACTGATCGCGCGGCAGCACGTGCCGCTTCTCGACCTCGAGCAGCTTCGCGTAGATCGGCTCGATCTTCGCGAGGGCCGATGCCGCGGGAGAGCGGCGGTTGGAGTGGTAGCTGACGATCCGATGCTGCGCGTCGAAGGTCGGGGTGACGTGGGCGAAGACCCAGTAGTGGTCCCCGCACTTGGCGCGGTTGAGGACGTACGCGAAGACCTCGTTGCCCGAGGCGAGCGTGTCCCACAGGTACTTGAAGACGCACCGGGGCATCGCGGGGTGGCGCACGATGTTGTGGGCCTTGCCCAGCAACTCTTCCTCGGTGTACCCCGCGACCCGCTGGAAAACACGGTTGGCGTACGTGATGCGGCCCTTCGTGTCGGTCTTGCTCACGATGATCTCGTCGGTCGAGAACGTGCGGGCACGGCCGGTCAGGCGCACGGGATCAGCGATCTTGGTGGCAACACTCATGCCTTGCGGTATCGTCCGGAACACCCCCGAACCAAAGGACTTCTGGATGCGGGAGTAGGAAATTCCCCCTACGGCCGGCTTATCCGGACCCCCACCCCGGCCCCGCGAGGTACCCTATCCCCGTGACCACGGATCCGACCCCCATCTCCCGGTGCGCCTCCTGCGGGTACGACCTCGCCGCGTTGGGCGCGGATGCGGTGTGCCCGGAGTGCGGCAAGGCGAACGTCACCGGGTCCGACCCCGAGCTCCTGCGCAACTCGGGGGCCGAGTTCCTCGGTGTTCTCGCGCGTGGTGCGCTGGTGATCGAGCTGGCGTGGGTGCTCAAGGCCGTGCTGAACGCGGGCGCGATGGTGCTCGGGCTTCTTGCTGGCTTGGGAGCGGCGCTGCAGCAGTTCAAGCTCCCGCTCTCGCTGCCGTGGCTCAAGTATGTGCCCACCCAGCACGCGACGAACCTGATGTTGACCCCCGCCTCGCTGCTGATCGACGGCGCCGCGCTGGTGGGGTGGTGGATGCTCACGGCCCCGTCGCCGGTTGAGGCCGAGGGCGATCAGCGGCGGAGGGCCAGGCGGCTCCTGCGGGTGGTGCTCGCGGCGTTTCTCGTGATCGAAATCGCGAAGTTCGTCGGCTTTCTGTCGCCGGCGATGAAGACGCTGGCGACGCAGGGGTACCGGTTCACCATCGGCACGGTCTCGTGGCCGATCGCGTTGGCCCTCGGAATCGGCACCCTCGTCTACGTCGGGATGATGAT
>JBIKMF010000182.1:0-7897 GCA_044359425.1 Phycisphaerales bacterium | reverse complement strand
CCGACGAGACGCCTGCGCGCGCACAGAAGCGTCCGCGGGGGGGTATAGGGTATGAGCACCGCGTTTCCTTCGATCCCAGCCATCGACTCCCTCCTCTCGCTCTTCTTCGAGCAACAGCTATCCCTCAAGTCCATCTCCCAGCGCATGGCCGTCTCCTTCGGCACCCTCATCCGCTTCATGTACAACCCGGACATCCGGAGCCTCATCGAGTTCGCCGTCCAGATCCAGGACCAACGCCACTCCCTCAAAGCCAACGACGCCATCGCCGAAGCACTCGACGACCTCCGCGCCCTCCGTGGCCTTCCCGAAAACCCCACCCCCGCCGACAAAGACCGTCAACGCAAAACCCTCGACTCCATCCGCCGCGCGGCAGAATCCCTCCGCAAATCAACCACCCCGCGTTCCCGCGCGCAGCAAGCCCCCACCAAACGCGACCCGCGCCTCGATAAACCCAACACCATCTTCACCACACAGCTCCCCGCGGAGTTGGAAGAAACCCCCGTCCCCAAGCGCCGAATCTTCTTCCCCGGCGGCTCCAACGACCCCGCCGAAATGCCGGTCGATCCTCGCTACACGCTGCCGGGCGGACTCCCCATCGACAAGGAACTCTGCGAACTCCTCGAAGGCTTCCGCGCCGACAACCGCAAGCTCATGCTCACCATGCCCGAGATCTTCGCCGAGCACCTCATTCCTCCGAAGCGCCTCGCCGAGATGCGCGAACAAGCCAACCAAGAAATCATCCGCCGCCTCGCATCCGGCGCCCGCATCCCCGACGACCTCCCCGAGAAACTCCGCGACCAACTCCCCAAAGTCCCCGAGGGCTACGTCCCTCCGGCCAAGTCCTCCTACGAACTCGAAAGCGAACGAGTCGCAGCCGCAGCAACAGCAGCCCAGGCCGCCGCCGAAGCCGCAGCGGCACACGCAACCGCTGAACTCCCCAATCTGAACTCTGAAATCTCAAATCTGAAATCTCAGATCTCAGAACAGACCGAGTCCCCCTCTGAAATCTCAAATCTGAAATCTGAAATCTCAGATCCGAACGCTCAGCCCTCCGACGCGACCGAGTCCCCCTCTGAAATCTCAAATCTGAAATCTGAAATCTCAGATCCGAACGCTCAGCCCTCCGACGCGACCGAGTCCCCCTCCGAAATCTCAAATCTCAAATCCCAGATCTCAGACGAAGCCCCCACCCAACCCCCGTCCCCGCCTCACTAACCCCACATCCCGCCGCGGCCCAGCGAACATCAACGCCCAGCCGTCCACTTTGCCACTCGGCCACTCCGCCACCTCTTCCCCGCCACTTCCCCTTTGCCTTCCCCAAGCGAACCCCCTCTCTTTCCGATGAGTAGTGGGGGGAGTTCGCCATTGGCCCCCATCGAGATACCGGACCCTACCATCCACCTTCGCGGCCAAGCCGCCGTGGATCACGGAGTGAGCGATTATGTGCGGAATCGTCGCCTATGTCGGGAATAAGCCCTGCCAGACCCTCCTGATCGAGGGTCTCAAACGCCTCGAGTATCGCGGCTACGACTCCGCCGGTATCGCCGTCATCCACGACGGCAAGCTCCAGATCGCCAAGTCCGTCGGCCGTGTCGCCAACCTCGAGGACAAGCTCGAGTCCATCGGGAACTTCCGCGGGGCTATCGGCCTTTGCCACACCCGCTGGGCCACCCACGGCGGCGTGACCGACGTCAACGCCCACCCCCATACAGACGACAAAGTCGGCATAGCCCTCGTCCACAACGGCATCATCGAGAACTACGCCGCGCTCAAAACCTACCTCGAGGAGAAGGGCCACACCTTCCACAGCCAGACCGATACCGAAGTTCTCGCCATGCTCATCGGTGAGTTGTACGAAGGGGATCTTGAGAAGGCGGTCCAGGCCGCGCTCCGCGAAGTCACCGGCGCGTACGCGATCGCCGTCATCTGCGAACGCGAGCCCGACACCCTCGTCGTCGCCCGCAAGGGTTCGCCCCTTCTGGTCGGCGTCGGCAACGGCGAGTACGTCGTGGCCTCCGATCAGCAGGCGATCGTGTCGCACACCACGCAGGCGTTCACGCTCGACGACTACAACGTCGTGAAGATCACACCCAAGGGCTTCCGCACCTCCACCATCAACAACGTCCCCGTCACGCCCCGCATCGAGCAGCTCGAACTCGAGCTCGCGGAGATCGAACTCGGCGGCTACTCGCACTTCATGAAGAAGGAGATCCACGAGCAGCCCAAGTCGCTCCGCAACTGCTTCCGTGGCCGCCTCGACGCCCGCGACGGCAAGGTCGTGCTCGGCGGCCTCGCGGACCACGCCAAGGAACTCACCAAGCTCCGCCACGTGGTGCTCACCGCGCAGGGCACCGCGCTCCACGCCGCGATGATCGGCGAGTACCTGCTCGAAGACCTCGCGAAGATCCCCTCGCGCGCGACCTACGCCAGCGAGTTCCGCTACCGCAACCCGATCATCGAGGACGGCACCGTCGTCATCGCGGTGAGCCAATCGGGCGAGACGGCCGACACCCTCGCCGCGCTGCGTGAGGCCAAGGACCGCGGCGCGCTGGCGATGGGCGTCATCAACGTCGTGGGCTCATCGATCTCGCGCGACACCGACGCGGGCGTGTACCTGCGCGTGGGGCCGGAGATCGGTGTGGCGAGCACCAAGGCCTTCACGGGCCAGGTCGCCGTGCTCACCATGATCTCGCTGTGGCTCGCGCGCCGTCGCTACATGTCGCAGGACCAGTGCGCCGACATGATGAAGGAACTCGAGCTCCTCCCCGAGAAGATCGAGCACGTCCTCGAGAGCGACGACCTGATCCGCAAGGTCACCGAGAAGTACGTCGGACGCGAGAACTGGCTCTTCCTCGGCCGTGGGTACAACTTCCCCACCGCCCTCGAGGGCGCGCTCAAGCTCAAGGAAATCAGCTACATCCACGCCGAGGGCATGCCCGCGGCAGAAATGAAGCACGGCCCCATCGCCCTCATCAACGAAGGCATGCCCGCGGTCTTCATCGCCAACAGGGGCCGCCAGTACGACAAGGTGATGAGCAACATCCAGGAAGTCCGGGCCCGCGGCGGTCACATCATCGCCGTCGCCACCGAGGGCGACACCGAGATCCGCAAGTACGCCGAGGACGTCCTCTACATCCCCGACGTTCCCGAACCCCTCAGCCCGATGCTCGCCGTGGTGCCCCTCCAGTTGATGGCCTACCACGCCGCGGTCCTGCGTGGGCACGACGTGGACAAGCCGCGCAACCTCGCCAAGAGCGTGACGGTGGAGTAACCCGGGCCGCGTTCCCGCGTACCACCCCGCATGCCCCCGCGCACCAAGCGAGCGACGCCGCCCTTCATGGTGAAACGGGTCGTCCTGTTCGTCCTCGCGCAGCTCGCCGTTTCCGTCGTCGGATTCGTCCCGCTCTTCGGCATGCTGCCCAAGTCCACCGCGTGGAGCCTGGCTCCGCAAGGGGTCATGCTGCTTCTCCAGGGGGCGTTCACCTGGTGGTTCGTCCTCTCGTTCGTGCGGATGAACCGCCGCGTCCGCGCCGCCGGCGGGCGTGCCTGCTGGACCTGCTGCTACATCCTCACGGGTCTCCCCGACGACGGCACCTGTCCCGAATGCGGATCACACTACCGCCTCGAGGACCTCAAGACCCGCTGGCAGATCTGAACCAGAACCCCATTTTTGCTCAACTCGGCCCCATCGGACCGATACGGCCACTTTCCGCGAAGGAGGCCCACGTGCCCGACCGCCTGACCGAGGTCAAACCCGTCATCGGCTCCCAGCTCGGCGCCGTCCCAGGCTCCGTGGCCGTCTCCGACGCCGACCCCCGCCTCCGTTCCAGACCCGTCGAAGTTCTCGCGCCAAACGTCCTCCGCACCTCGCGGATGGTGCTCCGCCCGCTCCGCGACTCCGACCGTGACGGCTTCCTCGCCATGATCGCGGCCAGCCGCGTCGAGCTCGACCGCTGGGTACGCCCGCACCGCGAAGCCGAATCCGACAACCAACTCTTCGAGCGCCAACTCCAGATGTGCAAGGACGGCGACTCCCGTGGCGCAGCCGCCCGACGCGTCGCGATCCTCGAAGACGGCCGCATCGCCGGCTGCTTCAACCTGAACTCGATCACCCGCGGCCTCATCTTCGAGGCCGACTTCACCTGGTGGATCGCCACCGACCTCACCGGCCAGGGGCTCGGCACCGAAGCCGCCCAGGCCATGCTCGACCTCGCCTTCATGGACCTGCCCAGAGGCCTGGGCCTGCACCGCGTCCAGGCCGCGATCCACTCCGAGAACACCCGCAGCCTGCGCATGGCGGCAAAGCTCGGCCTCGTGCGCCAGCCCGGGGCGACGGTGTCCATCCTCATGGGCGACACCTGGCAGGCCCACGACCTCTACGCCAAGGTCATCAACGGCTGACGTTCATCCCCGGCAGCGGCAGCACCTTGCCGTCGCGTCCGATGCGAAGCTGGTCAGACTCCAGCAGGTAGTTGAGCACCGCGTTGCGCAGCTCCGTGATCGCCTGATCCCGCTGGTTCTCGGCGTCGAGCTTGTCGTTCTCCGCGTTCACCACGTCCTGCGGGTCGATCTCGTCAGCCTTCAGCCGCTGACCCTCAAGGCGCCTGGTGTTGATCTCGACCTGCTGTTCCGCCAGCTGCAACTGGAACCGCGCCTGCTCGATGTTGCGGAGCGCCGCACGCACACTCACGATGACCTCGTCCCGCTCCCGCTCGTACTCACGGACGCGCCGTTCCAGGTTGATCACCGCGCTGCGCAGCCGCAGCCGCTCGGACTCCCGATCCAGCGGCAGGCTGAGGGTCGCGCTGAGGTCGTAGTCCAGCTCGTTGACGTCGGGGTCGAGCCCGCCGGTGTCGTCGTCGTTGTCCGTGGGCACCGACACCTCGCCGGCGATGTTGAAGTCGGGCAGCAGTTGGTTCTTCGCGTTACGAAGCGCCCGGCGCGTGTCGTCCACCTGGTCCCGCAGGTTCTGCAAGTCCAGCCGGTAGAGCAGCGCGGCACGCGCGGCGTCATCGGCGGAGATGTCCGGCTCCGGCAGGTCAAAGACCGCCGGGTCGAGGGCGATCGCCTCGTCGATCTTCAGCCCAAGGCGCACCTTGAACCGGTCGGCCTGCAGGATGTACCGCTCGCGCAGCGAGGCGAGATCGGCCTGCGCCTGCAGCACGCGGTTGCGGGCGAGATCGGCCTCGAAGGCTTCGCGGCGACCGGCCTGCACGCGGCGCGAGGTGGCCTCGGCGAGGCGCTCGAGGCTCTTGAGCTGGTTCTCCTGGTTGGTGATCGCGCTGCGGGACTGGAGCAGGTTGAAGTAGTCGTTGGCGATCGCGACGACGTACTCGCGGCGGAAGCGTTCGAAGTCGCGTGCCTGGTAGATCAGGTCGCGCTCGGCCTGGATGAGGTCCTCGCGGGCGATCTCGCCGGCGCCGCGGAGGAGGGGGATGTCGGCGCTGAGCACGAGGCGTGAGGACTGGATGTACCCGTCGCTGGCACGCTCGCGGAGCTGGTCGGTGGCGCTGACGATGGCGCGGGCCTCGAGCTGGCCGCCGCTGGGGAGTCGCTTGGTCGCGCGGAGGGTGTTGATGATGGAGGCGGCGTGCTCGAAGTTGCCCTCGTCGCCGTCGCCGGCGATGCCGGCGGTGATGTCGTTGAAGAAGCGCGGGCCCCAGAGGTGGCGCTCGATGAGGAGGCGGATTGCCGCGAGCATGTAGTCCTCTTCGGCGGAGAGATACTCGCGGCCGGAGGTCTGGGCGGTGGCGAGGGCTTCGGAGAGGGTGATGACGCGGGTGGTAGCCGCGGGGGTGGAGGCTGTGGGGAGGCCGGCCTGGATGGCGGCGAACTGGTCGAGGCGGGCGTTGACGTCGCGGTCGGGGGATGCCTGTTGGAAGGAGAGCGCGTCGGCGGGTGGGTTGGTGGTCTGCGGGTGCAGGGGGGTTCGCTTGGGCGCGGGGTCGAAGGCGCGTGCGCGGGAGACGGAGACACCGGAGTCGACAGCGCCGGAGTTGGCGTCGGCCTCGCGGAGGAGGCGGTCGATGCGGGGGTCGTAGGAGAAGGGGTCGCGGGCGCAGCCGGAGTTCAGAAGGGGAACCGAACAAAGTAAGATCAAAGCCCGGGCGCCGCGGCGGAGTTGTTTGGAGTTTGCATGGATCTTGTATAAGTTGGTGAGCATGGCGATCCGATCGAAGTGCTATTAGAAACCAAACTTTAAGCGAATAAGACGGGTTCTTCGGGGTCCGCAATGGCGATTGGAGGGGTCAGGTTCTACTGTTTCCCCCTCAGGCCGAGCCGCGGGGGTTCGGCATCGGGATTGCCGCTGAATGTCGGCGGCGGTTCGAGAACTTTCGATCGGGGAGCGCGACCACAGATGCCCTCGGTGACTCATGATGGTCGTTCTTTCATGCTCGAGAGCCGCCGTATCTGGCTGGTATCCGGGCAGGTTGCGTACGCGAGGATCCCGCGCGAGTCGTGGGCGGAGCGTATCCATGCCGCGAAGCAGGCGGGGCTCAACACGATTGAGACTCCGGTGTTCTGGAATCGGCATGAGCCACGTCCTGGGAAGTTCGACTTCTCTGGCGACAACGACATCAGGCACTTTATCTCGCTCGTGGGGCGTGCGGGGATGCACTGCATTCTCGGAATGGGACCGTATGTTGGGGCCCAGTGGGACATGGGGGGGTTGCCCGCGTGGCTGATGGAATCGCCGACGGTGAACTTCCGGACGCAGAACGCGGCGTTCCTGGAGGCTTCGTCGCGTTTCATCACGGCGGTGTCGGAGCAGGTGAAGAGTCTGCAGGCGACGGCGAGCGGCGCGGGTGGGCCGATCGTGCTGGTGGAGTGCGAGTCGGAGTGGGACTGCGGGCACGAGACCCTCGCGGCGTCGTACATCGGGGAGTTGATCCGGTACATCCGCGAGGCGGGGATCAGCGTTCCGATCATCAACTCGAACAACCTGTGGCAGGGGGTTGAGGGGCAGATCGACGGCTGGACGGGGTCGCAGGAGTTGCTGGCGACATCGCGTCAGTTGGCGTCGGTGCGGACGAACCAGCCGCGGATGATCATTGATTTTGGTGCGGCTCCGGCGTTGATCTGGGGTCGTGAACCCGAGGCGCAGCCGACGCCGATGATGCTGCAGCGGCGGTTGGCGGAGGCGCTGGCGGGCGGCGGGCAGTACAACATCCGGCCGTTCAGCGGCGGGACGAACTTTGGGTTCAGCGCGGGCCGCGCGGAGACGGGGACGGGGGAGTACTACGCCTCGGAGTTTGGGCGGGGCGCGCCGATCGGCGAGAGCGGGGAGCGCGGCGCGAGCTACGCGGCGATCCGTCGTATCAACCACTTTGCTTCGCGGTTCGGGCGCGTGTTCGCGAACCTGGATCCGGCGTTTCATCCGGTGTTGATCGATCCGACGCCGGTGGTGCCGGAGGGCAAGCCGACGAAGGGGACTCCGTCGATCGAGCTCTCGGTCTCGCACGTGAAGGGGACGCAGGGCTCGGTGGTGTTTGTGTTCGGCGACGAGGGCGCGGCGCGGGGTGGGGTGCGGCAGACGCGACTGCTTCTGGGCAACGGGACGACGCTGCCGGTATCGCTGGGCGAGCAGGCCGTGGCGTGGTGTCTCGTTGACGTGCATGTGAGCCCGAAGGCGCACATGGACTACTGCAACCTGAACGCATTCGCGGCGATCGGGCAGGTGTTCGTGTGCTTTGGTCCGGGCGGCACGCGCGGCATGCTGTCGGTGAACGGATCGCCGATGGAAGTTGTGGTGCCCGCGGCGGGCAAGATGCCGGTGACGGTGGATCACGAGGGGTTGACGATTGTCGTGGCGAACGAGGAGCAGATCGACTCGATCTTCATCGGCGACGACGCGGCCTTGATCGGCGTGAGCGGCGTGACCCCCGAGGGATTCCCG
>JBIKMF010000181.1:0-7914 GCA_044359425.1 Phycisphaerales bacterium | reverse complement strand
CGCGGAAAATCCGAGTCAGGCAGTAGTCGCGCTGAGCGGGTGAGAGTCGCACCGCCGGGTCGAAGAAATCGTTGACGCGCAGGGGCAAACCAGTCGGACCGAGTTCGGTCGTCGCCAGGTTCTGAGTTGGCGATCCGAAGAGCCTCTGGCCGGTCTCGGGTGTGTAGTGCTGGGGGACGAACGCCGTGGCGGCGCTGAACCGCTCGGGTCGCCATCGCGAGAGCAGCAGTGTTCCCGCACCGCCCATGGAGTTGCCCATGATCGCGGTCCGCTGCGGATCGACGGCGTATGGCGAACGCGTCTGCAGCCAGTCCATCGTCCACATGAGCCGCCGCATCGTGTACGGGACAACGACAGCGTTGTTCGGCGGAACGCCGTTGGTGGTCGGATTCATGCCGGGCCACCAGCCGAACCAGTTGGTGGGGCGGTCTAGGTTGACGACTCCGTTGGTGGAGATGAACAGCCGGTCGTCCATCGCGACAGTGATACCGCCGACTGGCGTGGCCTCCGTGTTCGCGTAGTGAACCGATTCCGGGGCCCATTGCCAGTGGCTGCCCACCTGCCCACCGCCGTGAAGGCAGATCACCGCCGGAAAGGGGCCACTCGGCAGTCCCGCCAGCGGCTCGAACACCGAGAACACATGGGGCGCGCCGTGCTTGGCGGCGTTCGCCATCACGGGGAAGTCCGGACGAGCGTCGTTCGGGTCGTCGCGACCGTCGACCCACATCGCGTAGGTGCGGTACGGGTAGCCCCGGGTGGTCGTCCCGCTGAGCTGAAGATGGCATGTCACCGGGGCGTTCACCGGGTCGAAAGCGACCGCCACCGGCGCTGTCGTCCGGTTCGTGGTCGAGATTGCGGTGATGCCGTTCTTCACCACCGCGAAGTACTCGTTCGCGCCCGCCCGAGGGGTGTAGACGAACAGCCCCTCGTTCGCCGCGAGCTGGTACGTGCCGCCGGCGGCTGCCGGAATCCGCCAGGTGGCCGAGCCGCTCACGAGTTTCAGCCGGGCGCCTTCCCATTCCGGCTCAAACACGCGTCCGGCCAGCGTCGCCTGCGCGGTCGAGGTGACGGGCGTGTTCGAGCGATAGACGTCATACGTCAGCGGTGCCGTCGCGTCGACCCGCCAGACCACGAATACCTGACCAGCGGCCGACCAGGCCCGAACGTTGGTCTGAGCAGACGCGCTTGTGGCCACGACGAGCACCATCGCCGCAGCCATGATCGAGTTGAAGCAACGTCCCATCATCATCATCAGCAGACTCCACGCGCAACCACAACACGGGAGAGAAACGCAGAAGAAGCCGCTGTATTGCTGGCTTGATGAGCCGCTCAAACTACTCCTGGCAGGCAGTCTGCCCGCTGCGGTCACCGACGCCCAGCGGACCGTTCGGTGTTGGCGGACGCTTTCGGGATGGCTGCGACCAACCGCGCAGGCTTCCCCCTTTCAAGGACCGAACAATCAGGTCGTCGCAGACCCATGCAGCTTGTGAACATGACGGCGTCGGCCAAGGAGATTCCGCGAGAATCTGGCTGTGGGCCCATGACTCGGGAGGGCTGTCGCCCAGAGAGCTTTCGGCCGCTGGTCTTTGCTCACCTGCAATCGTTCTGAGGCACGGGCGTTCTCCAAGGGCCGGTTCATCCGTTCCCAAGGAGCGAGCACAATGGTGCGAACACATCTTCTAGTGACCACGTGCCTGCTCAACTTGCTCGTTTGCTGCACGGCCTTCGCTCAGCGATCGGAGCCGCCAGCCGGTACGGTGCCACCTGTCTCCGATCGGCTCAAGCAATTTGATTCCAACGGTGATGGCAAGATCGACGACTTCGAGCGACGCGCAGTGCGTGAGAAGATGCGGCAGTTGAGGGACCGACCGGGGGCCCGCACCCCATCCGGAAAGACAGAACTGATTGGTGACCGGGAGATCACAGAACGCGAGTACGCCTCCAAGGACGGTCGAAAGATTCCATGTGTCGTGTCGATGCCCAAGGGCGACGGTCCGTTCCCGGTCTTGGTGACGATCCACGGCGGGCAAGGCGACCGCGACTTGGGATATCTCCGAACGATGGCCGCGCCGAACCCTCTGTCGCCAACGGTTCAAGCGTTCAATGAACAGCCGTGGGCGATTGTGGCTGTGAGTTACCGCACCGGTGATGGCGTGCTGTCCGACCTCGTGCAGGAGGATGTGATTGCGGGAATTCGCTTTGCGAAGACTCTTCCCAGAACTGATGCTGCCCGAGTCGGGGTCGTGGGTGGGAGCCATGGCGGACACCTCGCGCTCGCGGCGGCTCAGAAGCTCGGTACGGAGATTCTCTGTGTTGCTGCGCTGTCGCCATGGATGACCGATCCGGTGGTGTACATGACGGGCGATGCGAGCACTCCGCCGCTCTCTCTCCTGGCTCCGGCGGTACGTGACGAGCTCATGCGTAACGGCCAGTCTCTCTTCAGCGGCCTGAAGCGCAAGCAAGGCCTGTCAGACGCTGAGGCACGCGCCTTCATTGCTGGTCACTCGCTCGAGGCGTCCGCATCGCTTATCCGCGTGCCAACGCTCTTTGTCACCAGCCGGGGCGACGATCAAGCCCCGCACGTGCTCATCGAGCCCATGATCAGTCGGATGCAGGCGGCCGGTCAGAGCGTTCGGGTGTTTACAGCGGAGAAGAGCCCTCACGGCTTTTACTGGGCTCGAACGGTCAGTGCGGCTCGGGAGCTTCGCGGAGCCAAGACAGCTGTCGAGCAGAAGGAAGAGGAGAAGGCACGCGCCACGATCATCGCGTTCTTTGCGGAGCAGTTTGCGAGGACTGCGCCTGCCCGCAGCGACCCTCGCGAGGACCCGGGTGCGAAGGGGACTTCGACGGACACGACGGCTCGCTATCCGCAGCCCACAAAGGGATCTGCTGATGACATATCTGTACGCGTCGCGACCGGTGTCCTGTCCGGTGAGCGTCGGAATGATGTCCACGTCTTTCTAGGTATTCCCTACGCCGCGCCACCGATCGGCGAGCTTCGATGGAAGGCGCCGCAGCCGCCAACGCCCTGGACGGGCGTGCGCAAGGCGGTGGCCTTCGGCGCCCCGGCGCTTCAGGGTGAGTCCTTCTACTCGCGAGAAATGCAGAGCGAGGACTGTCTGACGCTCAACATCTGGACTCCCCCGGATGCGTCCGCGGACTCAACGTTGCCTGTTCTGTTCTGGATTCATGGCGGCGCGTTCATCCAAGGATCGGGCGCACAGCCGAGGTATGACGGCACCGAGCTCGCGAAGCGCGGCGTGGTGGTCATCACCATCAACTATCGCCTCGGCCCACTCGGAATCTTTGCCCACCCCGCGCTCACGGCGGAGGCTGGTCCCAAGGACATCGTTGGCAACTATAGTCTTCAGGACATGATCGCAGCGCTGCGGTGGGTGCGCGAGAACATCGCGGCGTTCGGCGGCAACCCTTCAAATGTCACGATCTCAGGATCGTCCGCCGGCGGGACGAGTTGTCTTTTTCTTATGGGCATGCCGCAGGCTGCGGGTCTCTTCCACAAGGCCGTGATTCACAGCAGCGGTGGCATGCGAAACATTCAGACTCTGGCCGAGGCTGAGGCGGCCGGTCAGCGCGTTGCCGAACAGCTAGGGGGTAAGGGCCGAGTCACCACGGGCGAACTCCGAGCGATCGGAGCTCAGGCGCTGCCCCTGACCCCCGCAGCGATTCAGCGATTCAATCTGCCGGTGAAACCGATCATTGACGGCCGCCTAGTAACAGCCGCGCCCGAGGAGATCTTTCGGCGTGGAGAGCAGGCTCGGATCCCGGTTCTGATGGGTGGAGCGAATGGCGAGTCGGGCGCACGCACCCTTGGCGATTCGGTGGCAACGGGGGGCGCCTTCGCGTTTCAGCGCCAGCTCGCCGACGAAATGGCACGCGTCGGCCAGCCGGTGTATCTCTTTCAGCTCACATTTGTACCTCCCCAGGCACGCGACACGCGGCACGCGGCCATGCACGGCGAGACGGTCGCGTATGCTTTCGGCAACCTGGGGCAGTCGATTGTCACTGGGCATGGCTTCCGAGACCGTCAGGCCGCTGAACGGGCTTCACGCCTGCGTCGGGGGGGAGTTGAAGACGACGTCTCTGGTCCGGCGGACGCGTCGACTGAAGGACGAAAGCTCAGTCAGACCATGATGGACTATCTCGTTGCATTCATGCGGACTGGAGTTCCGAAGGCGGCGGAGGCTCCGGCGTGGCTGCCCTACAGCGTGGAGACCCCGAATGTGATGGTGTTCGGAAACTCGGGTATATCAGCGAGGTAGATTGTCCGCCAACTGTATGAAGAGATCGCGGTTCGCTCACGCCGACGCTATGCCCTGTCCGAAGACACTGAACGCGGTGCCGTGTAGTTAGGTGCTCTGCCAACATGTCTGACACGAGACATGGCGTCCAACCCGCGCGAGCACGACCCGACCACCGCGACTCGATAGATGTTAGAACAGGCAATTAGCGGTATGGACTTCACCGCCGCCCAGCGGTCATGTCGGCGATCTCGTCCTTGCGAAGGAACCTCTCCAGGCACGAGATATCCTCGGCGTTGACGACGCTGTCGGCATTCACGTCGACGGGTTGCTGATTCAAGCGGTACAGGTCATCAATGTCGATCGTGCCGTTGCCGTCGACATCCACCGCGCACGCGCCGGTCGAGATCACACCGATGTTCAGCGTCAGCCGGTTTGCGGTGTACACCAGGCCATTGACCGGGTTGTAGCACATGTCAACCGGCTGAATGGTGCCGGTTCCGAGCGAAATGACCCGCAGGGGCGTGTCGGTTTTTGCGTCGACGACGGAGACGGAGTGACTCCACTCGTTGATCCAGTACATCGTGTCGTCGTTGCTGCTGAACACGAACGCGGTCGGCTCATCTCCCGCGGGCAGTGTCGCGACCACGGCGTTGGTGCTGCCGCTGATGACCGACACCGTGCACGCAGGGGGCGTGTTCGGCCCGGGAGCGCCGACGTTGGAGACGTACACCGTGTTGCGGACACGATTGTGCCCCATCGCGGTCGGACCGTCGCCGACCGGCACAGTGGCGATGACCGCGTTGGTGACTCCGTCGATGATACTTACCGAGTCGGATCCGTAGTTCGAGCAGTACACCCGGTTGTTCTGAGGATTGAAGAGGATGCCGCGGGGCACGTTGCCCACGGGCACCGTGGCGATGACCGCATTCGTCGCGCCGCTAATCACCGACACGCTTTGGCTGCCAGCGTTCGGTGTGTAGATCTTGTTGCTGATGGGGTTGTAGCAGATGACCCTCGGCGTGGAGCCCACGGGCACGGTCGCCACAACCGAGTTCGACACGCCATCAATCACGGTGACGTTTCCCGAGAACTCGTTGGCGCAGTAGATGCGGTTATTGACGGAGTTGTACGCGAGGGCACGGGGTCCATCGCCGACGGGAATGACGGCGAGGATCTGGTCGGTCACGCCGTCGATGACCGTCACGCTGTCGGCGAAGTAGTTGGCGACGTAGACTTTGTTGTTCTGGGTGTTGTGACAGAAGTCGCGCGGGCCGGCGGCGACTGGCAGTGTGGTGATGACCGTGCTGGTAGCGCCGTTGATGATCGTGACACTCTCGGCCGACGGTGCACCGGTCTGCGGCGTGTTGGCGGTGTAGACCTTGTTGCTGATCGGGTTGTACAGCAGGTCCCGCGGCGAGGCCGGCGGTGGCAGCGGGATGAACCGAAGGTCCTGAGCCAGCGAGGTGGCGATGGCGAGATGAGTGCCAGCCATGAAGGTAACGCGCTTCAGCATGTTTCGAGGTTTCGGCATGATCATGGCTCCGGCTCCGAAGCTTGGCTCTTAGTCGACCGTGAACGGACGGGATGTTAGCCAGCCAGACCCGCCAGGCCCGCTGTTCATAACTGGCTAAACGCCGCTGAGGTGAGGACATTGCAGGGACGCCTCGGGTCGCGCGCAAGACCATCCGCGCTCTGGGTCGAGCATTCGGGACATTGAGCAACATGCCGACGCGCACAGGTCCGGGCCAGTTTCGTTGGCGAAAGGCCTAAACGACAACCCCCGAGTCTCGGCGACCCGGGGGTTCTCAAATAGTGGGCGCGTAGCGGTAACCCGACGCGATAGAGAGACCAACATAGACAGAGCGGCCGCGCGACGAGTCTGGGAGTTCAATCCAGCCGCGCGAACGGCCGGCGGTAGTCCGCCGAGACGAACCGAGACCGCTTTTGAGCGTCCCAGAGGGGGTCTTGGGCAGGGATGCTCTGTATGGCGATTATGGAGCGCGTAACCGGCAGGTCGCGGCCCGAACTGTTTCACAACGCCGCACCACCGCGCCGCGACTCTTCCGGTCGGCGACGAGTGACAACGGCGGCCTGCCCGTCGTTATGCCTGTTTTCCAGCCGATGGCGAGCGCAGCCCGTCAGGAGATTGCGTAGAGAGGATGAATCGGGTTCCAACTCTTCACCCGATCAACAAACTGCGGTCCGGGTGATAAGGCCGTTTTGCATTGACTGAGCGCATAGAGCCGGGGTTTTTGACGAACGACGTTGGAGTGACCCAGATACACGACGTGCGGCTGGAATCCTGCGGCAGAATTCCGCAGGACTCGCGCCGATTCCGGCAAGCCTCAGCGGCCCCCGTGGTTTAAGCAGAGCGACCCACGACGAGGTTTGCCGATGGTGACTGTTCACCCGAGCGTGTTGATGTCGCACTCGGGCAGCGCCCGCTTGAGGGCCGCGAATCCGGCCCCTGTGAATTGGTTCCGGCCGAGCATGACGCGCTTGAGCGATCGGATCGCTGCCAAGGCGGGCACGTCTCGGTCGGTCAACTTCTGGCCTTGCAGGTGCAGAGTTCGGAGGTTGGCGAGTCCGGAGAGTGCGCTCAAGCCTCGACCGGTCAACTTCGTTCCGGAAATGTTAAGTTCCTCGAGCTCCGCGCACGCCGACAAGGCGCCCACACCCTCGTCGGTCACCTTTGAGCACCGGGACACGTCGAGCGCCCGGAGTCCCCTACACCCCGATAGCGCTCTCAGCGAGGCATCGGTGATCTTCGCCAGCACGATGCGCACCCGCTCCAGCCGTTCCGTCGCGGCCAGCGTGCGCACACCCTCGTCGGTCGTCTTGGAGGACAGCCGCACCGCGGTCAATCGCGGCAGCGAGGCGATCGCCGCGAGACCCGCGTCGGTCACGCTCGCCGGGAACTCGATGTCGACGATCGACGGGACCTCCGAGAGCTTCGATATGCCCGCGTCGGTCAGGCCAGTCTCCCGCAGCTTCACGGTCTCGAGCCGGCTCAGGCCCAGCAACGCGTCGATTTCGGCGTCGCCAAAATGTCCGTCGCCCGCGATACCGAACCAACGCAGCTCGGTCATCGCGGCGATGCCCGGGTATGCCGTCCGCTTCAGCTTGGCGTTCCCGACAACCAGTCTGGTCAGCCGCGGCAGTTGGGCGAGCGACTTCATCCCGGCGGCGCCCAGTGGCGATGCCGACAACGCGATCGATCGCAACTCCTTCAGTTTGCCGACTACCTCGGCATCCGCGTCCGTCATTTGCGAGAACCAATAGTCCGTGTCAAGGATGATTCGGACCTCGTCGGGCGACAGGTCAGCGTTTCCCTCGCCGCGCAAAGCGGAGATTACGCCGCTCATCGAGGCAAAGTCGCTGACCGCGCGATGTCCGTACAGTCGACCCTGTCGATTGAGCGAATCGCGAAGGCCTGAGAGCACCGCGTGCGATGGCGTTGGAGCGTCCATGACAGAATCGTATCTCGCTGAGGTTGGCACCGTGGCGACGAGCAGCCCGTCAATGCTCGCCTGTCGCATCGCTTCTGGAGGCCAGGAACTGACCGGGAAACGACAACCCCCGAGTCTTGCGACCCGGGGGTTTATCAATAGAGGGCGAGGGGTGGTCTGACGACGTGCCTTTCAGAGACCCA
>JBIKMF010000180.1:0-7927 GCA_044359425.1 Phycisphaerales bacterium | reverse complement strand
TCGCCCACACCGCGCTGTCCGCCGGTTGACCGCCGGGTATCGCCGCCCAACGCGTGCCGTTCCACCGCGCCAGCCGCGGCGCCGCCGTGCTCCCCGCGATTCCGAACGAACCGCCCACGACGAGCTCTTGCACGCCGCCGAACTCGTACGTGCCCAGCGCGGCGAGGTAGTAGTTCGTGTTCGTCGAGTAGCACCCGCCACCGACCGCCGACCATCGATTCGTCGCCGGGTCCCACTTCGCGATGCCGCGCGTTACAAACCCGCCCACCGACGAGAACGATCCGCCCGCGTAGAGCTTCTCGCCGTTGCCGTCGTTCCACGCGATCATCGGCCCGATGTACCCGTCGCTCGTCACGCCCGGTCGGCCGATGCCGTGCGACCACGAGGGCACGCAGGTCTGACCCACCGCAACCGAGCCCGCCGCCATCGTCGCGATCATCGCCATCACGCTTGCTGCACGCA
Source organism: Phycisphaerales bacterium (assembly GCA_044359425.1). Lineage (GTDB taxonomy): Bacteria > Planctomycetota > Phycisphaerae > Phycisphaerales > UBA1924 > JBEIUO01. The sequence continues at coordinate 7,465 of JBIKMF010000180.1, read as the reverse complement.
TGTCGTATCTCCAGCGTCGGCCGGGCCGCGGACGCGTCCGTACCAGTCTACCGGCTTCGGCGATTTCGCCAACCCCTTACCCGGGCCGCAGCCGCCTGACCAGCCGCGACCACTGCTGGCGCAGTGCCGCCGCGGGCTTGCCGGTCTGCACGGCGATCTGGTCCCACTCCATCCCGCGCAGCCGGAAGTACGCCAACTCTCGCTCCTCCCCGGACAACTCGCCCCACACCGCGAGAAACTCGGCGCTCTCCACTTGCTCCTCGCCCGAATCCGTCGCGGCATCCTCGATCCGCGAACCACCCACGACCCCAACGCCGCCGCCCCGCTTTGCCGCGCCGTCCATGCGGGCCAGGTCGATGAGCTTGTGCCTGACGGCGGTCTTGAGGTACTCGACGAGTTCGCCCTCGCTTCGCAGTTCGACCTTCCCGCCACCGAGATCGGCGACGACCGACTTCGCGACCGACTGACAGACGTCCTCGGACTCTCGTGCTCGCCTGAGTTGTTCCCCCATCTGGGACCGTACAAACACCATGATCAGCCGCAGCAGTTCCGCTGAGGCACGATCGCTCTCGTCCCCGCTGCCGGTCCCGAGAGCCGCCATCAATCGCATGAGGTCGTCGTCGGTTTCCATGGTAATCTCGTGAATCGTACCGAGAGTTGTCACATCCTCCAAGCCCTCCCGCTCTCGAATCACACAGGTGCACCGATGGACCCCGCCCAGCAACCCCTGTCCCCCTCGCGTGCCGCATCGATCGTGCGCCAGTTGTGGCATGCGCCCAGTTCTTCACTCCCCCCGTCTATACCCGCGGTTCTGGCCTCGATCCCGACCTCCGACCCGGCAACCCTCGCCGATGCCCTTGCCGCCGACGCCCACGAGCGACTCTCGCGCGGTCTGGCCGCCGAGCCCGCGCTGTACACCGCCGCGGATCCTTCGCGCGTGGATAACCCGGAGGTGTTGCGCGCGATACTGATGTGCCATGCCACGGCGCGTGCCGATCTCGACGCCGAAGCGCTGCGTGGGTTCCTGCTCGCGCTGGCCCCGGGATCACCCTCCGACGTGAACACCGTCGCTCGCCTCGCCTCGCTCCTTCGCGACGCCGCGAACGAGCACGAGCGTGCGCTCAAGCCGGGCCTTCGTCTGGGGAAGTACGAACTCAAGGAGCCTTTGGGTTCGGGCTCGTTCGGCGACGTGTGGCGTGCGTGGGACTTCATGCTCCACCGCTACGTCGCGCTCAAGGTGCTCAAGCCCGGGAGCACGCTGCTGGTCCATCGCCGCTTCGAAGCCGAGGCCCGCGCCGCCGCCTCCATACAGCACCCCAATGTCGTCGCCGTGCACGACGCCGGAGTGTTCTCCGAGAACGGCCGCTTCTACATCGACGCCGAGCTCGCAGGCGATCCCGCGCCCACCGCCGAGGATCCTCGCGCCGTGCTCCCCGCTCGCTCGCTCTCCACCGTCGTGACCTCTACCGCCACGGCTCTGCACTGGCGTGACGCCGCCCGCATCACCGCCGCGATCGCGCGAGGCACCGCCGCGGCACACGCCCGCGCCGTCCTTCACCGCGATATCAAGCCCGCCAACATCCTGCTCACCTCGCGTTCGCACCCGATGCTCGCGGACTTCGGACTTTCCGTTTCCGGCAACACCACCGAGGCGCCGGGCCGAATCGTGGGCACCCCCGCGTTCATGGCCCCCGAGCAGGCCCTCGGCCTCCCCGCAACGCCGCTCTCCGACGTCTACTCCATCGGCGCAACGCTCGTCTTTCTCACCACCGGCACATCTCCCCCCGATCCCTCGACGCTACCCGCTTCCGCACCGCGCGAGTTCCACGCGATCGTCGCGCGCGCAGCCGCGCCGAACCCCGCCGATCGCTATCTCACCGCCGAGCAACTCGCCCGCGACCTCGACGCCTTGCTCGAACACCGCCCCGTCACCGCGCTGCGCGCCGGTCCCGTCCGCCATTTCAGCCTCTGGTACCGCCGACACGCCGCCATCGCATCGGTCACGCTCTCGGCGATCATCCTCCTCGCCGCGCTCGGCACCAAGTCCGTCACCCGCATCATCGAAGAACGCAACCGCGCGATCCGGGCCGAACACGCCGCGCAATCGCAGAAGAACACCGCCGAACGGGCCCGCACCGTTGCGGAGGCCACCACTCGGTTCATGGAAGAGACACTCGGCGCCGCTCTCCCCGCCTCCGGTTCACCCAACATCTCCCTGCGAGCCGCCCTCATCGCCGCGTCCGACACCGCCACCCGGAAGCTCGACCCCGACGTCCTCGCCTCCGTGAAGTACTCGATCGGTCGCACCCTCGCCGCCCTCTCCGTGCACGACCGCGCCGAAAGGGACCTCAACGAAGCCATCTCGCTCCGCACCGCCGCCGCCGGACCACGCGACCGCGACACGCTCCTCGCGCGACACGCCCGCGCCGGCCTCGACCTCGCCCGGGGTCGTCCCAAAGAAGCGCGCGACGCCCTCCTCGGCATCGCCGCCGACACCTCGGCAGCGCTCCCACCCGACGACGTGCTCATCCCCGCATCGCTCGATCTCCTCGGTCAGGCGCAACGTGATGCCGGCGACCTTCCCGCGGCACGCACCTCCCTCGAAACCGCTCTCGCACTCCGCGAGAGAATCCTCGGCCCCGATCACCCCGAGACCCTCGCCACGCTCCGCAACCTCGGCACCGTCTACCTGCGCACGGACGAGCCCGACCTCGCGATCAAGGTGCTCACGCGCGCGTATGAGTCCACATCCCGTGTCCTGGGCGCCAACCACCATCTCGCCACCCTCGCGCGACAGGACCTGGGAACCGGGCTCTCCTCCCTTGGTCGTCCCGAGCAGGCCCGTCCTCACCTCGAAGCCGCGTTCGGTGCCTTCCTGTCCAGACTCGGGCCCGGCCACATCAACACACTGGTTTCCGGGGCAAACCTCGCGTCCGTCCAGATCCAGCTCGATGAACACCAGGCCGCCGTGACCACGTGCGAGGCTTTCATCCGGGAAGCTCGCGCCCAGAACGGCGAGTCAAACCCCTACGTCCTGCGCAGTCGCACCGTGTACGCCTCCGCGCTCTACGCCGCGGGACACGAGGACATCGCGATTACCGAGTACGAAGCCACCGTAGCCGCGGCCCTGGCCGCGGGCCCCGCCCGCGCCGCCGATCTCACCCTCGCGGCGTCGAACCTCGCACGCATCTACGACCTCCGCAAGAACACGCAGCGCGCCGCCGAACTCCGCGCCCTCATCCGCAAAGTTCGATAATCGCGTCACACGCCATTCGCCCCTCCGCTCTCTGTTCGTCGGGAATCGGGCGTGTGCCCGCCGCCGACACACACGCATTCCAGAAGGGGAAAGCACACGCCTCGCAACGCCCGCACCGTCCTCTCCGCTCTTGCCCTCACCGCCGCCGCGTCGGCGCACGCCCAGTGCGACGCGTTCCGCGCGTACATGCCTGATTTCGACCAGAAGCGTGCTCCCGCCTACGACCTCAACGGGCAGCTCGCCGTCCCCGGCCTCCCGGGCAACGGTCAGATGTACTGTGCCCCCACCTCCGCGGTGAACCGGATGGCCTACATCTCAAACCGTGGCTACCCCAACATGCTCGACGGCCCCCGCGACTACCAGTCCGCCCTCATCTACGACGACATCACCGCCGCCATCGAGGAGATGGGCGATTTCATGAGTACCGACCCCAACACCGGCACCACCGGCGCCAACTGGATCGCCGGCACGAAGGCATGGCTCAACTCCCGGTATCCCGGCCACTTCATCGTTACCCAGTACGGCGCCAAGAACCAGTACGCCCCCAGCCCCCTCGAACTCGGCCACATCAGCAACCTCGGGGCCATCGTCGACATCGCCTTTGGCCGCTATGAACTGCAGGTCGGCGGAGGGCTCCAGCTCTTTCGCACCAGCGGGCACGCCTGCACGCTCCGCAACGCGTACGACTACTGCTCCGGCCCCGGCATCCCGGAGCTTGGCTTGCGCAACCCCAGCAACAACTCCCCGCTCTACACCCAGGCCACGTTTGCCACCGCGAGCAGCACCATGGACACGGTGAACGCTACCTGGGCGTACTTGGGTCAAGTCGCCGGCACCAGCCGCACGATGTGGCGCTTCCGCGACTTCGACCAGGACGCTCTCCCGTGGCGCATGCTGGATACGTACAACGCCATCTGGCCCGTCTACGGCATCTCCGCCGATCCCTCCGGGCCCGGCAACGTTGTCATCGCCCATCACCCCGCCGAACTCGGCGGCAGATCGCTTCCGCCGGTCGTCGTGCAGACCCTCGTCGGCGTCGGCCGTGTGTCGGGCATCTGCCTTGACCCGCGGGGTGGTCGGTTCTTCGCTCGCGATCAGGCCAACGGTACGCTCTCTCCTCGCCTCTACTCCGTCGACCGCGCTACTTTCGCCGCTTCGCCCATCGCTTCGCTCACCGCTTCGTCCGGCCCCATCGTCTGCACTCGTGACGCCGACATCCTCGTCGCCGACGGCCCGATGATCCGCCGATTCTCTACCTCCTCTGGCACGCCGACGCAGACCGGTGCCATCTCGCTCACCGGCACGCTCCTCGCCATGGCCTGTACGACGGCCGACGATGTCGTCGTGGATGGCCGCATCATCACCGCCGAGTCCAGCGGCAGCGGCGGCCCGCGGATCAAGGTCTACAACGCTCGCACGCTCCTGCTCCTTCAGGACCTGCCCCTTCCTTCGAGCATCAACCCCACCGGCACCATCAGCATCGCTTGCTCGCCCAACGAGGCACGCTTTTACATCGCCTCCTCCGCCTCCCCCGCATTCTGCGAGTTCGTCCCCGCGCCCAGCGGCCTCTTCGAAATCGCTTCCTGCTTCTCCCTCGAGCCCGCCGCCCGCCCCTTCAGCCTCCAAGTCTCGGACCTCGGCTCCATCCTGTACGTCGATCGCGGCACCATCCGCGAACGAATCCGCACCGCGACCAATACATGGATCCCGCGTCGCGGCTCGTTGTTCGACGGTCAGTCCTCGCCCAACACCTTCCGTCTCGCGGTCTCTGCCACCAACTGGGATCCGTCGATCATGACGCCGGACAGCTTCGTCTGGAACCCCGACGGCGAGACGCCCGGCGAGGACAACTGCCCCGCCGACATCAACGACGACTACGGCGTCGACGGTGACGACGTCATCGCCTTCTTCGAACTCTGGGACGCCAACAACATCGACGCCGATATCAACCAGGACGGCGGCGTCGACGGCGACGACGTGATCCGCTTCTTCGAGCTCTGGGACTCGGGCTGCTGAACCCGAATCTTCTCCAACGCACACGCTCAAATGAAAGACCCCCGCGCACCGGCGCGGGGGTCTTGTGTTTCAGAGCTCAACAGGCGTTTAGCAGCCGTTGTCCCAGTGGCCGAAGAACTCGATCACATCGTCGCCGTCCGTCCCGCCGTCGCCGTTGAAGTCGCCGCGGCCGATGTCCCATCCGCTGAAGAACTCGATCACGTCGTCGCCGTCAACGCCGCCGTCCTGGTTCCAGTCCGCGGGGCAGTACCCGTCGAAGTCGATCCGCAGCCGGAGCGTGCTTGCGCTGCTCTGCACCGCGGAGTAGCCCGTCACCTTGATCAGGTAGTCCTCGCCGCCCTCGACCGCGAGGTTCTCGATCTGCGACTGCGTGCTCCCGGAGTCGTTGTTGCACGCGAGGGCGTCGTGCCGCACGCACCCGTTGTTCAGCGTGAGAGCGCCGCACTCCGGGTACACCGCGAGCACGGTGTTGAACTCGCTGCCGAAGGTGTCGAGGTCCAGCGTGCCGTCCTCGGGCGCGGTGAACCGGTACCACACCGAGTTGTGCTCGGCCACGCCATCGCAGGGCGTCAGGTTGTCGCACAGCCCGAGTGTCGCGTAGAAGACGTCCACCGGCGGCGCGTCGAAGGGCACGTCGGTCGACGGGAGCACCATCGCGCTCCCGCAGGAGTCGTTCGAGGGCGGGGTGGGCACGTACTCGAAGTTGAAGTCGAGCAACCCGCCGCCCTCCGTGCCGTAGTCCGCGACCTTGATCAGGTAGGTTTCGCCACCGGTGACCGGGAACCCCGTGATGGCCGCGAGGTTTCCGATCGTGTCGTCGTTGCACGCCAGCAGTGGGGGGAGCAGGCACATCCCGTTCTGCGAGAAGGCGCACGAGTTGAAGATGGAGAGCACCGTGTCGTAGTCGCTGCCGAAGGTGTCGACGTGGATCACACCCGAGTGTGTTGGCTCAAACCGGTACCAGACGCTGTTGTTGTCCACCTGCGATGCGCAGTTGCCCTGGGGCTCGCACGCCGGCCGCGTCGCGTAGTCTGTGTCCAGGAGCGCGGGCTCGAACGTGAACCCGCCCGTCCCCGGATCGGTGATCGACGTCGCCAGGCTGCACACGTCGTTGCTCGGGGCGATTGGCTGGAACGCGAGGTTGAAGTCCAGCGCCATCGAGCCCGACTGCAGGCCCTTCGCCGACACCTTGATCAACACCGAGTCCCCGTGCTCCAGCATCAGGTTGGTCACGCGAGACTGGACGGTCCCGTTGTGGTCGTCGTTGCACGCGAGCTGGGTTGGGTTCACGATCACCTGGCCGTCGAACAGCAGCGGGCACCCGTCGTACACCGAGAGCACCGTGTCCCACGTCGTGCCCAGGGTGCTCACGGTGAGCAGGCCCGTGTTCGGCGCAACGTACCGGTAGAACACCGTCCGCGAGACCGTGCCCGCGCACGATTCGTTTGGCTCCGTCAGGGCGTTGGTCGCCCATGTCACCGACTGCGTGTTCGAGTAGTTCAATCCTTGAACCACGATCGGCGAGGTGCACGAATCGTTCGACGGGGCGAACGCCCGCAGCGCGTTGTACGCGTTCACGAACCCGTTGTTGTAGAAGGCGTCGTCCCCCGGAACCCCGAGGTCCTCGCACGTGTTCAGCACCATCGACCGCACCTGCGAAGGCGTCGCGAAGGGGAACTCGCTCATCACCAGGGCGCACACGCCCGCCACCAGGGGCGATGCCGCGGAAGTCCCGCGGAACGTCGTGTTGTAGTCGGTCTGCGTGTACCCGTTCGCCCCCTGGCGATCCGTGGTGTAGATGCCGATCCCCCCCGTGCACGCGTCCACGTTCGTCCCGTAGTTGCTGAACGACGTTAACGTCCCGTCCGGATCAAGCGCCGAGATCGAGATCACGTTCGTCGCCGAGCCGGGGAACGCCGACCCGTCGTCGCCGAGCGAGTCACCGCCCCCGTTCCCCGCAGCCGCCACGTGCACCATCCCGGAGTTCCACGTGTCCGTGTACATGTCCTGCACGGCGTCGTTGGGCGTGCTGCCGAACGACGCGTTCGAGACCTCGCACCCAAAGTCCCGGCCCCAGTCGAGTGCGTTTACGAGCCACTCCGACGAGAACGACACGAACCCCGTCCCGCAGGGGTTCGACTGTTGAACACCGATCTTTCCGCTCACCACCTCGCACCCCGGTGCGGTGCCGCG
>JBIKMF010000009.1:0-27214 GCA_044359425.1 Phycisphaerales bacterium | reverse complement strand
CGTCGTTCGCATGGTCGTGGGCCCCTCTGCTGTGATCTCCCCCGGTCCCGTCGCGGTCACACGCAGCGCCGCACCGGTGCCCGTTGACGCGCCGTTGGATGTCTCGTCCCGCATCGTCAGGTAGTCGACCGACCCCGCCACAAACACCGGAAACTCCGGCATAAGAGGCCAGTTGGAGAGCGAGAGCTCGAACAGCACCGCGATCCGACGCGACCCTCGCGCATCCGACGCCACCACGAGCGGCCCGTCCGTCCCCTTCACAATCTCACGCCACCCCTGCGCGTCCGAGGCAACCCACCGGTTTCTCTGCTCCACGAGCAGCGCATCCAGCGAGAGTCCCGCGAGCGCGGGGTGCTCGCGATCCCACACGACGGCGGGCGTCGTGAGCGATTCCTCTCGCGGCTCCGCGTCCAGCGACGGGCCCAGTTCGCCCCCGAAACTCAGCGACGCGATCCCGGGCGGCGCCGCGACATCGACCCGGTCCAGCACCACAAGGTCGTAGTCCTCCGGGCGAGGCGGCGACGCGGTGAAGTCCCCCGGTGAAACACGCTTCAAGACCGCCGGCTTCAACTCCTCGAGCACGTCCCCCAGCAACCAATCCGCCGTCGTCACGCCCGACGCGACCGGCCCGCGCGGCTGCACCAGCATCACCCGCGGCGACGCGGGCTTGCCGATCACCACCGACGCCGTGTTGTCAGCACCGAGCGCATCGGGTGCGCCCAGCGACAGCGAGAGCACGCCGCCCTCGGTCGTACGCACCGTGATCGGCAGCGGCACCGTCCGTAGGCTCCCCGGCGGGGGTGCTTCCACGGTTCGCGAGAGCAGCGGCTGGCCGTCCATCGCGAGCGTGAACGCGATCGTGCTCGCCGCTCCGGCCGTCAGCTGGACCTCGGAGAAAACGCGGATCAACGCGGGGTCGGTGGTGTCGCGCCGTGCCGCGAACTCGACGATCCCGGCGTTCACCGGCGGCGTTCCGGCGGGGCCGATTCGTTCGAACGCGAGCGGGCACGGCGAGGTCAACGAAACGCCCGAATCCGTCGCGGACGCGCCGAAGGCTCCGTCGCTCAGCAGCACGATCGAAACCGAGCCCGCGCTCTCGGAATCTCCCAGAAGTGCGCTCGCCAGCGCGAGCGCAGCACCGAGATCCCCGGGTTGGTCGGTCTGCGTGATGCCCTCGATCGCCGCGATCGCGGCCCCTCGCGACCTCGTGAAACCGGTCGACGCCCGTGCCACGCCCGCGAAGGGAACGACGCACACCGCGCGATCCCCGGACTTCAGAATCGTCGCCGCCAGCTCCGCAGCGCGTTCCTTCGCACGCTCAAGCCGCGTCAGCCCCTCGCCCGGGTCCCGCGCGGCCATCGAGGCCGAAGAATCGATGAGCAGCAGCACCCGCGCGCCGCCGGGCGCGTCGAGCACGATCGTCGGCCGTCCGATCGCGAACACGATGAGCGCGAGGATCAGCAGGTGCAGGAAGAACAGCAAGGAGGGCCGAAACGCGCGGAACGGCGAGTTCACCTGCGTGTCGTCGGTTGTCACCGGCCAGAACCGCACGCTGCTCACCCGGAGCGGACGCCGCAGCAGCTTCAGCACGTACAGCAGTACGAGCGTGGTGACGGCGATCGCCCCGCCCACGATCGCCGCGCTCGGCGCCAGAAACGTCACGCCTCTGCGCCCCCGGCCGGTGCCGCCCCGTGGTAGCCCTTCCCCCAGATGAACGTCTCACGCGAGATCTCCCGGCTCGCCCGGGGCTTCATCGCGCCGCAGTCGCGGAAAAGCTTCCGGCTCTCTTTCAGCAGCGTCGGGAACTCCTCGCCCTCGAGGACCTTCATGCACAGGTTCCCGCCCGGACGCAGCACGCGGGGCAGCAACTCCAGCACCCGCCTGCACAGCCGCACCGAGAGGAAATCGTCCCCGTGCCCGGTCGTGTTCGGGGCCATGTCGCTCAGCACCACGTCGAAGGGCCGCCCCATCATCTCGATGTACGGCGTCGGGTCGAACGCGAACACGTCTTCCTTCAACACCTTGACCGTCGGACCAAACGGCGTGTTCACCTGCTGGAGGTCGATCCCGAGCGCGAGCCCCTCCGGCCCGATGATCTCTTCCACAACCTGCAACCAGGATCCCGGTGCGCACCCGCAGTCGAGCACGAAGCGTCCCTTCTTGACGAGGAACTTCTTCTCGTTGATCTCCGTGAGCTTATACGCCGAGCGCGCCACGTACCCCTCGGACTTGGCCTTCTTGAAGTACTCGTCGTGGAGCTTGCGGGGTTGGGGCATGGGAAATCAGCAAACCTTCGAGGCAGCGGACGCACGGGAGAAGCGGTGGAACCAGCGACTATAGGTGCCCCGGGAGGGTCTCACTCCGGCGTGCCCGCCTACGCTGCGCCCGCTGGTTTCTCCGCGAGTTCTGCGCGACCTTTCGTCCACCGCTTTCTCCCCCGGGGGTGACTTCGTGTTCGGCTCACACCTCTCTATCGCCGGATCTATGGTCAACGCCCTCCACGAGGGCGAACGCCTCGGACTCGATACCGTGCAGGTCTTCACCAAGAACCAGCAGCAGTGGAAGGCCAAGCCGCTCGACCCGGCCATAGTGAAGGAGTGGGGGAGCGAAGTCGCCCGCCTCGGTTGGCAGGGGCGAATCGTCTCGCACGCCTCGTACCTCATCAACCTCGCGTCCGTCAGCGATGAGCTCTTCGCCAAGAGCCTCGATCTGATGACCGACGAACTCGAACGCTGCGAGACCCTGGGCATCCCGTTCCTCGTCCACCACCCCGGTTCCCACGTGAACTGGACCCTCGAAGAGGGCCTCAGCCGCATCGCCGCGGGCTACGCCGAACTCTTCCGCCGCACGGCCGGGTTCAAGACAATCTCGTGCCTCGAGGGCACGGTGGGCTCGGGCAGCAACATCGGCGGCCCCTTCGAGCACCTCGCGCAGCTCCGCGAACGCATCGCGGCGGCGACCGGCCACCCCGAACGGGTCGGCTTCTGTCTCGACAGCTGCCACATGCACGCCTTCGGCTACGACATGTCCACCCGCGAGTCCGCGAAGGCCGTGCTCGCCGATTTCGACCGCGTCTGCGGGCTTCAGAACGTCCGGGTCTGGCATCTCAACGACAGCAAGGGCAAACTGGCCAGCCGCCTCGACCGCCACCAGCACATCGGCGAGGGGTGGATCGGCGGGGGGGCCAAGGCCCACACCGGCGAAGGCGAGTTCAGCGAGAAAGCCCTGCGTTCGTGCGGATTCGCCGAGATTCTCGCCAATCCCGCGTTCGCCTCGGTCCCCAAGATCATGGAGACCCCCAAGGACGACCGCGAAGACCCGCAGGGAAGGGCCCTGGATACCGTCAATCTGGAGCGTTTGCGCTCCCTGATCGAACAGCCCGCCCGTGCAAAGCCCGGACGCTCGCCCCGGAAACCCGGGTGACCATCCGACGCGGACCCGTTGAACATGCGATAATCCGGGGCCGGTCGGAGGGGGATGGAGGGGACGGAGGGGGAGTGGGGCCTGTCGCGCGTTCGACCATCGCGACGGGAACGATGTGCACGGAAGCCGGTCGCTTGGAGTACGCATGGGACAGCTCGGAACTGCCACGAACGCACGGATCCTGCTCTGTGCCGCGTTTGTTCTCTCGGGGTGCCAGTCGCTCGACAACGCCGTCGGGCTCAACAACCCCAAGCAGCAGCCCGTCGCCGTCGCGCCGGAGAACGACGGCCGCGAACCCGCGATCGTCACCGCCCCGCAGAACCCGACCGCGGACAGCGCGATGATGAAGGCCCGGTCGCTCGAGTCCCAGGGCAAGTACGACGAGGCCCTTGCCGAGTTTGAGCGAGCCATCTCGGTCAACCCGCGCATGACCACCGCCTACCTCGGTGCCGGTGACATCTACCGCCAGAAGGGCGACTACGAGTCCGCCGAACAGCGGTACGGCAAGGCCGCGGAGATCGAGCCCCAGAACTTCGACGCCCAGTACCTGCACGGCCTGTCCCTCCAGCTCCTCAGCCGCATCGGCGACTCCGTCCGCGCCTACCTCCGCGCCCTCACCATCCGGCCCGATGACTTCAACGCCAACCTCAACCTCGCAACCGCCTACGTCCAGCTCGGCGAACCCGCCCAGGCCCTCCCGTACGCCCGTCGCGCCGTCGAACTCAAGCCCAAGGAAGCCGCCGCCCGGATCAACCTCGCCGCGGCATACCGCGACCTGAACCAGCACGACGCCGCGATCATCGAGCTTCAGCAGGCCTCCGAGCTCACGGAGCTCTCGGCCCCCCTCTTGCTCAACCTCGCCGACAGCCTCGGCAAGGTCGGCAAGTACGAGGAGATGGTGAACACGCTGGATCAGTTGGTGAAGACCGAGCCCACCGCGATCGCCAACGAGCGGCTCGGGTTCGCGCAGTTCAAGCTCCGCCGGTACAGCGAGAGCCTCGCTTCGTTCCGTCGAGCGCTCGAGATCGACCCGAACCACTACCCCGCGCTCAACGGCGTGGGTGTCTGCCTGATCAACGAGTGGCACTTCAGCGGCCAGGCAAACAACGCGGCCCGCGAAGAAGCCGTGCAGGCCTGGCGTCGCTCGCTCCAACTCGAGCGCAACCAACCCCAGATCATGGAGTTCATCGGCCGGTTCCAGTAACTCCGTCTCTTGCTTATTTGTTGTTTTTCGCTTTTCGCTTTTCGCTTTCCCATGCCAAACCCATCACTCCTCGAAGTCTTCCCCGCCCCCAGCGACACGCCCTTCGCGATCGAGCACGTCGCGGAGGAGTTCACGTCCACGTGCCCGAAGACGGGTCACCCTGATTTCGGCGTGATCACGGTGCGGTTCGAGCCCCTCCCCGCGAACAAGGGCGGTACGTGCGTCGAGCTCAAGAGCTTGAAGATGTACTACCAGTCCTTCCGCAACGAGGGGATCTTCTACGAGGCGGTGACCAACCGCATCCGCGACGACCTCGTCAAGGCCATGAACCCCGCGTGGCTCATCGTAAAGTCCGACTGGAAGGGTCGCGGCGGCATCCGCTCCATCATCCGCGCGTCGCACGGCAACGTGCCCGCCGAGTTCCGCCTGTGAGGCCCCGATGTACTTCTCCCTCGTCGACCGCGTGATCGAACGCTCCCCGACGCGCATCGTGACGCTCAAGCAGGTGAGCCTGGCCGAGGAATACCTCCAGGACCACTTCCCGACGTTCCCGGTCCTCCCGGGCGTCATGATGCTCGAGTGCATGGTGCAGGCCTCCCGCGAGTTGCTCATCAGCGCGAAGGGTCCCGACAAGTCCCGCCACGTGCTCGGTCGCGTTCGGGCCCTCAAGTACGGTCGCTTCGTCAAGCCCGGCGCCACCCTCCGCATCGAGATGGAACTCGCCAAGGACCTTGAAAACGACAGCTTCGACCTCAAGGGCCAGGTGCTCCTCGTCGAACCCGGCCACCCCAGCGGCGAAGAACTGCCCGTCGCGGCATCCGGGCGACTGACCATGCGGCCCGTGCGACTGCCGCTCTGAGAACCTGAAAGCAAAGAAGGCCGCGGTGCCTTCGCTCCGCGGCCTTCCGTGTGTGTGGGTGTCTGACCCGAACCCGACTTAGCAACCGGGGTAGCCGCCCCCGCTCGCGTCCCAAGCCTCGAAGAACAGGATCACGTCGTCGCCATCGACGCCGCGGCTGCGATCCGCGTCCGCACAGTTCTGGCTGGCGTCCCAGTCGTTGAAGAAGGCTATGACGTCGTCGCCGTCGATGCCGCCGTCGTCGTTGTAGTCGCTGTAGCAGGTGTCGCGGTACCAGGCACAGGGGTAGGCGATCGACTGAACGCTCCAGAAGCCGCCGGTGAGGGTCCATTCATCCGCCGAGACGGGCTCGGAGGCGTCGGGCTGACCGATGGTGCCCGAGAGCTCCCAGTTCCCCGCCGCGACCGTCCGTCCGCCGCCGTCGATCGTCGACCAGTCGATGGCCCACTGGCCGAGTGCGGAGGAGCCGGTGGCGAGCAGAGTTCCGGCAGCGAGAAGCAATCGTGAAGTCTTCATGGTGCACTTCCTTTCCGGTGGGCCGCGCGATGGCGGCCCACCTGCTTGCCGCACTTACTTGGCGCCGCCGGAGGTCTGGGCGTTGAGCAGGGCCTCAATCTTCTCGAGACGGGTCTTGAGGTCGGCGATCTCGGTTTCCTTGGCTTCGAGCTTGGTGTTCAGGCCCTTGATCGCAGCGAGGGACACGCCGTCGGCGTCAACGGTGCCGATGCTCTTGTCGTTCTCACCGAGGCCGAAGGCCGCGCGGAAGTCCTGCGCCGTCGGGCCGACGTGAACCTTGTCGTCGCCCTTGTAGCGCCAGGTGGTGATGGGGAGATCGGCAACCTTCTCGAGAATCTCGATCTCGTTCACCGCGACGAAGTCCTCCTTGAGGTTCTTGTCGCAGGCGTTGGTCCACACCGAACCGGTGCAGAAGGCGCCGCCCTGCATGTTGAGAGCACGACCCGCCGTCGGGACAGCGCCGCCCATGCCGATACGGCCGGCCTGGTCGATCTGCAGCATCGTGTTGATGCCGTCGCGATCAATGCCGAACATGCCGTCCGGGCGAAGACCAGCCGACCAGATCGCGTTCCCGCGATCCGAGAAGCTCACGATCGAGTACTGCGCGGCGGAGAGACCAGAGTCGATCCGCACGACGCCGTTGTTGTTGGTGCCCTGGCGAACGTGCAGCTTCACGCCGGCCGCGGCGTTGGTGTTGATACCCACTCCGCCGGTCGAACCGGAGATGATGAAGGGGAAGTCGGTGCCGCTGCGAGAGATCGCGAAGTCGCCGTAGGTGCCCGCGGTGCCATCGAACGCGACCATGTCCCAGTCGAGGCCGGTGGTGGAGTCCCACTTGATCGAAGGCGAACTGCCCCCGACGCTGCCCAGGTTCATCGAGAAGCCCGGCGTGGAGTTGGCCAAGACGCCCATCTGGCCGTTGAACTTCGAGTCACCGCCGACTTCGAGGGTCTTGGTGGGGGTCGAGGTGCCGATACCCACCTTGCCGCCCGCATCGTTGATCACCAGGTCGCGACCGCTGTCGGTGCTGTAATCCCACGCCTGGATCGTCGACTGGCCCGGGGCCAGCGAGTTGTTGAAGATCCGGATACCGAGCTCGGAGGTCCCCGCGGGGAAGAGCGGACCGTTGTCGTTACCGTTGATCCACAGCCCCGAACCAGCTTCCCCGATCGGAGCGGAGCCCGTCACCGTCACGCGACCGCCGAAGCGGCTCGTGCCCGCAACATCAAGCCGCGCCTGGGGGGCGCCCGTGCCGATGCCGACCTTGCCCGCGCTGCTCTGGTTCACGAGGAAGTTGCTGGTCTGTCCGTCGATCACCAGCGGGAAGTCCAACCCCGACCGGCTCAGGGTGAACCCGCCGAACGCGCCGTCCTGAGCGAACGCCGCGGCACTCCAGTTGAACCCAGTCCCCGGGGCGAACAGAAGATTCGAGGACGGGAAGCCACCACCAGCCGAACCGAGGGTGAGGCTCACGTCGTTCGTGAAGAACGGAGAAGCGAGAACGCCCACACGGCCGTCCGCGTTCACGTTCAAGCCACGCGTCGCCGCGCTGAACGGAGCCGCCGTCAGCTTCTGACGGGGCAGCACGCTGAACGAACCGCCGCCCGCCGCGCGAACGCTGACCTCGAGGTACACCGCGCTGTCCTGCGTGTACGGATCAACGCCGAAATCCAGTGCCTGCGAGAACAGGCCGTCCACCGGCGTCAGCGTCGCCGAGACCGTCGAGCCCACCTGAGACCCGCCGCTCGCGGCAGTGAACAAACGGAACTCCAGATCCACCGGAGCGTTCGTCGAGGAGCCGAACTCCTTCAACTGACCCTGGTAGTTGATCTCGGTGCCAACCTGAGCCAAGGCAACCGTCGACCCGGCAACCAGAGCGAGCGCAGCAACACATCCGGCAAGCAACTTGCGACCCATGACACATCTCCTTCGTTTCGAGTTTCCCACAGACACGCCACGCGGCGAGTTCGTCGGCCCGTAACCCTCGCACGCCACCCCCGAAGTCCGGGCAGTGGTCAGAAGTGCAGAGGTCGGCCGTCGGAGAGAATCACGCAGTCCGCTCCGGCGTGTAACACGATTCTCCTCCCGGCCCGGAGGTTTCTTCCGGTACCACCCCTCGACTGAAAGCTCCGAGAGCCTCCCCGCTCCCCCCGCCCGCCCGCCGTACACTCCCCCCATGACCCAAGCAGCCTCGCCAAAGCCCTCCGCGCCCGCCCGTAAGTTCATCGAAGAAATGAAGGGCTCCGAGTGGGTCAAGGGCGTCTACGCCATCCTGAACCCCCAGCTCGGCCGCACCCGCGCCGAGAAGCCCTACCTCCGCTGCCTCATCGGCGACCGCACCGGCGAAGTGCCCGGCCGCCTCTGGTCCGTCGACGAGAACTTCGAGATGCCCCGCGAGGGCTTCGTCCTCCTCGAAGGCGAAACCCAGACCTACCAGGGCGAGATCCAGCTCATTATCAAGTGGGTCAAGCAGGTCGAGCCCAGCAACGACGAACTCCGCGACCTCGTGCCCTGCTCGAAGCGTCCCCCCGAGGAAATGTTCGCCGAACTCCTCGGCCTCCTCGACACGCTCGAACACCCCGCGATGAAGGCCCTCGCCAAGGTCTACCTCGCCGATGAGATCCTCATCTCCGCCTTCAAGCGAGCCCCCGCCGCCAAGAGCGTCCACCATGCCTACCTCGGCGGCCTGCTCGAGCACACCCTCAACCTGCTCAAGCTCGCGAACGCCGTGTGCCCCCTGTACCCCAAGATCAACCGCGACATCGTGATGATGGGCCTCTTCCTCCACGATCTCGGCAAGACCCGCGAGCTCTCCTACGACAAGGGCTTCGGATACACCGACCACGGCGAGCTCATCGGCCACGTCGTGGACGGCGCCATCATGCTCCACGACAAGGCCCAGCTCGTGATGCGTGAACACGGCGTCCGCCTCCCCCCAGGCGCTCTCGTCGTCCTCCAGCACATCATCATCTCCCATCACGGTCAGCCCGACTTCGGCGCGGCCAAAGTCCCCATGACCCCCGAGGCCATCCTCGTCTCCATGCTCGACAACGTCGACGCAAAGACCACGATCGCCCTCTCCGAAACCCGCCCCGATCGCCCCGGCGACTTCGATGCCGGCGGCAACTTCACCGAGAAAATCTGGGCCCTCGAGACCAAGCTCTACAAGCCCGACCCCCTCAAGTAGCCCCAAGGACCACACGCCGTGGCCACCGAAGACTCCTCCATCGCGGTCAACTTCGGCAAGCCGATCCCGCTCTTCCCGCTGGAGCACGTCACACTGCTCCCCCAGCAGCTCCTCCCGCTCCATATCTTCGAGCCACGCTACGTGCAGATGACCGAACGCGCCCTCGACAGCGCGGGCCTCATCGCCATGGCAGTGTTCGACGGCTCCGACTGGAAGCAGCAGTACCACGGCCGCCCCCGCCTCAAACGCGCTGTCTGCGTCGGCCACATCCTCCGCCACTCCAAGCCCGCCGACAACCGCTTCAACATCCTCCTCCAGGGCGTCTGCCGCGCCCGCATCCTCGAAGAGCTCCCCCCCGCCGAAGACCGCCTCTACCGCGCCGCCACCCTCGAGCCCGTCGGCGTCTCCCCACTCGGTGACGGTGAGTCCGACCTCCTCGACGCCGAACTCAAGGACCTCCGCTCCCGCCTCCGCGACCTCTTTGGCGAAGGTGACCTCTCCCGCCTCACCGACGCCCAGCAACTCCTCCACTTCATCGCCAACAACGAGATCCCCACCCACGCCGTCCTCGAGATCGTCTCGTTCACGCTCGTCCAGTGCCCCCGCCTCCGCTACTCCCTCCTCGCCGAAGGCTCCCTCTCACGCCGCGCCAAACTCCTCCTCGGCGAACTCGACCACCTCGGCTCTCTGCTCCGCCGCGCCCGGTCCCAGCACCCAGAACTGTGGCCCAAGGGCCTCAGCTGGAACTAGGTCCGTCCGTGCCGCCCCCGCCGCCGATGATACCTTCTAAAAACCAAACAAGTCGGGATTTCTCCCCCCAGCCCCGCAACGAGATCCCGGAACTTTCGATATACAGAGGCGTCGTACACTTTGGTCAGCCCTTCCCGCCTCGGCTTTCCCCGCCGCGGCCAGGTCGGGCTCAGGAGGTTCGCAATGCAGTTCGTTCAGTCCGCCCAGTCTCGCACGCCCCGCTCACGCTTGGTGCTTGTCGCGACCCTCGGGCTCTGCACGTTCGCGTCCACGGGTTGTGACAACGCCCTCCAGGGCGGTGCATCCGGTGCCGCCCTCGGCGCTCTCGCCGGCATGGGCCTCGGTGCCCTCACCGGTGATATGGGCAAGGGTGCCGCGGCCGGTGCCATCATCGGCGGTGTCGGTGGCGCTCTCCTCGGCGACCAGAACCGCCGAAACCGCAACGACTACTGATCCCCCGCCCCGCGCTCCAAACGACCACAGCCGTCGCGCTCGCGACGGCTTTGCTTCATTCCCACCCTAATCCTCAGATGACGTCCCGCATCCCGGGTCGACGTGGCATCTCCGAGACCCCGCTCACCGCGGCCTCGCCGCACGTCCGCGCCAGCGCCTGCATCAGCTTCTCGTGATCCGGCACCGCAGGCAAGAGCTCCAGCAGGTCGTCCACGCGGTGATCCGCCGGCCACTTCGGATTGATCCCGGCGATCGCGGCATCCCCCAACGCCTCCTGCGCAGCCACGAACCACTCCACCGTCGGAACCCCACCCTCTGGTGGCTGCACCCGCGTCCGCACGCTCACTGGAAACGGATCCCCGTCACCAACACCAACAACCGGCCACAGCCCCGCCTTCGTCAGCGGCTCCCGCGCCAGCACCATCACCGCCACACCGCGCCGGGCCGCCCGCTCCCGCAGGTGACGCGCCTCGATCCCGATTCGGGGCGGCTCCAGCAGGTAGCACCCCGCCTCGATCGCCTCGGTACCCGGCATCTTGGTCACCACCGGCCGCAGCCCGGCATCGAGCGCGATCTGCCGGATCTGACGACGCGCCTCCTGCAGAGGCATGCAGATCCGCGCCATCCGCTCGAAGTCGTCACGCCCGCGTGCCCGCAGCAGCGCCTTCAGCGAGAGCTCCTCCGCCTGGAAATACTCCATGCGGCCAAGTGCGCCACTCGCGCGCTCCATCAGCTCTTCGACCTGCTGCGGACCACCACGCGCAACCGGGTTCATCCCTTTGTCCCCCCGCCCACACGTTTCACGTGCCCGGCCAGGCCATCAAGCAGCCCGATCCACTGGTCCGCGAGCGCGTCCATGTCGTACCCCACAAGATCAGTCAACTCCGACCAGTCCTCCCGCTGCACCGCGTCCTGGACCCCCTTGAGCGTCTTGATCATCTGCGACACCGCCCCGTCGAAGCTCACCTCGCCGTGAACCCCCGGGGCCACGTAGCCGCTCAAGTCCAGCGACAGCAGCCGCGCCGACTGGTCCAGCAGATCCCGAACCGCGGCCCAGGTCCGGAACGACTCCTGCAGATACCCCATCGCCTCCGAGCCCTTGCCCGCCTGAATCGAAGCCGCCACAGCCTGATGAACCTGCTTCACCTGCCGCAGCGCCTCGGCCCCGTCGCTCAGGCTCACGGAAACCAGCGAGACCGGGTCGGCCGAGATGAACTCAACGAGCTTGAACGTCGCCCCCCCTTGACCGAGGGCCTCCGACGTCAGGCTGGCCCCGTCCCCCTTCGCGTCCACGATCACACGCCCACGCCCCTCAGCGCTCGCCTTCGCGGCCGCGATCGCCCCGGCCAAAGTCTGATCGGTCGTTGTCAGGGGATGCCCATCGAGGAGGACTTGCATGCCGCTATCGTGCTTCACATTCCGAGAACGTGCCACCGGAATTGGCGATTAATCTGACGGGGAGGCCACTTCGCGGCTCAGGTCCCGCGTGGGGTTGCGCCCGCGAGCGCGTTCTTGCGCTGCTTGTAGAGCAACCGGATATTCCTGGCATAAATCACGATGCCAGACGACTGCCCCAAGACCCCGACGAGGTCGAGCCGCCAGATGAAGTAGAGGGCCAGCAAAAGCCCGCCCCCCAGGCTCATGTACCAGAACGCCGCGGGTACCACGGACGAACCCCGCTTCTCCGACGCGATCCACTGCACGATCATCCGGCCGCTGAAGGCCAACTGCCCCAGCAGCCCCACCCCCACCCACACCAACTGGGCGTAGCCCGAGACGTTCAGGGCTCGCAGCAGCGGCCCTCGATTCCCGGTGCCGCTTCGTTCGGCCAGGGTGGTCTGGAACTCGGTCGCGGTCAGTCGCTTATCGCCCACAGACGGCAGGTTCAGGAACCGGTACTCGAACCCCGCCCCGTTCTCGAGGGCGATCTGTTCGCACTGCACCTTCTGCCGGTCGATGATGACCTCGAACCGCGACGCGCCGGGCGTTGGGTCGGCGGGGGGAGCCTGCAGGCTCAGCACGACCCAGACCGAGAGCCCCAGGACCGCCACCATCGCCACCGGCGGGCCGATCTTCACGCGCGGATCTCCTCGCTGGACACCGGACGGCGGCGGTTCTTCATGTACCGCACCGCGAACAGGTCGATCAGCCCGGGGATCGCCCGCTGGACGACGCCCATGCCGTACTTGGTCTCACCCGCGATGCGGGGGCGGTGCTTCACGGGCATCTCCACGACCTTGTACCCCAGGTGCCGCGCCGTGACGGGGATGAACCGGTGCATGCCCCGGAACTCCAGGGGCAGCCGCACGCCGATCTCCCGCTTCATGACGCGGAGGGAGCACCCGGTGTCGCGGATGGTGTCGCCCAGCAGCCACCGCCGGAAGAGGCGGCCGATGATGGAGCCGACGCGCCGGACCACGTTGTCCTTGCGGGCGTGGGAGCGGTCCCCCTGCACCAAGCCGGCACCGGTCTCCCGCGCCAGCTTGAGCATCGCCGGGATCTCGGCCGGGTCGTTCTGCAGGTCGGCGTCGAGCACCGCGATGAACTCGCCCCGGCACGCCCTGAACCCCGCGTGAAACGCGGCAGACTGCCCGTTCCCCTTGCCGGGCGGGGTGTTCGTCATCGCGATCACCCGCAGGTGCGGGCGGGTGGCCATGAGTGCGGTCAGCTTGTCTCGGGTTGAATCCGTAGAGCCGTCGTCGACGATCACGATCTCGTACCGCAGACCCCCGGCGTTCATCGCCGACTCGATCTCGCGGACAAGTTGGTCCACATTCTCCTGCTCGTTGTGAGCCGGCGCCACCACGGAGATCTCAGGCGTCGTCGCGGTGCTCATCGTGGCCTCGTTGGTCCCGGGGGAAGGAGTCATGGACCTCAAGGATATCCCCACCGCACCCCCGCATCGCGCCCGCCCGCGCTACGGTACCTCTGTATGCAATCCAAGCACGCCGGCAAGCAGTTCGGCCCCACAGACGTCGTTGTTCGCTACATCCTCGAAGATCCGGAGGGCTTGTCGACCGATGGTCGCCCCGAGCGGGAGCTCCGCGCCGCGATCGGGATGAACCTCCTCGAGCTCGCCATGGACAACGGGATCAACATCGAGCACGCCTGCGGAGGCGTGTGCGCGTGCTCGACGTGCCATATCTACGTGGAGCAAGGGTCGGCCTCCCTCACCGAGTCGACCGAGGCCGAAGAAGACCGCGTCGAAGAGGCACCGGGCCTTCAGCGCAACAGCAGGCTCTCCTGCCAGTGCGAGGTCATCGGCAAGGACCCCATCGTCGTCCGCGTTCCCGCGTGGAACCGCAACGCCGTGAAGGAAGTGCCGCACTGATGGCGGCGTCCAACCACGACGAGTTCGGGTGGCTTGACGTCGAGTTCATCGGCGAGCTCCTCGCCGAGCACCACCCGGATCGCGACCCCCTCCGAATCGGCTTTGTGGAACTCAAGAAGCTCGTGGTCGCGCTCCCCGGTTTCCGCGAGGAGCCCGGGCACGGGGTGAACGAGAAGATCCTCGAGCACATCCAGGCCGCGTGGATTGACGAGCGTTCCGGCAAGCCGCCGGTCTCCGACGACGACTGATCCCGCCGCCCCCCGCCTACGCTGCGGCTATGACAAGCAACTCCCTCGCCGGTCGAATCGGCCTCGTCACGGGTGCCTCCGCGGGCATCGGTGAGGCCATCCTGCGTTCTCTCGTTGCCGCGGGATGCGGCGTGGTCGCCAACGCCAGGCGCGAGGCGCGTCTCGCGGAACTCGCGGCGGAGATCGGCCCGCGTGTCGCGTCCGCCGCGGGTGACTGCGCGGACGACGCGGTGATCACGAGGATGCTGGATACGGCGCGGGATTCCTTCGGCGGACGGTCGAAGGACGCGGACCTGATCGTGGTGAACGCGGGACGCGGGCTCAACGGCAGCGTCATGACCAGCGACACGTCGCAGTGGGAAGAAATGATCCGCACCAACCTGCTCGGCGCGGCGAAGCTGATCCGCGCGGCGGGGCACCGCATGCTCAAGGCCACCGAGGGCCTTGCGGGTCCGGCGCTGGTCGGGAGCCCGCGCGACATCATCGTCATCGGTTCGACGGTCGGCCGGCATGTGTCGCCCTTCTCGTCCATGTACGGCTCGACGAAGTTCGGGCTGCACGGGCTTGTTGAGGGAGCGCGGCGAGAGCTCGGGCCCAAGGGCATCCGCGTCACGCTCATCGAGCCCGGATTCGTCGAGAGTGAGTTCCAAGGCGTTGCCGGGTACGACCCCAAGTGGGTGGCCGAAGTGTTCGCGCGGATCGGTCCGGTGCTCCAGCCCGACGACGTCGCTCGCCTTGTGACCTTCGTCGCGTCGCAGCCCCCGCAGGTGCACGTGAACGACATCATGATCCGTCCTACACGACAAGACTATCCGTGAAGGCCGTGTGAAGCTGTTCGGATTCAATCGCTCCAACGCGTGAGCTTCTCGGAGCTTCTCCGTTGATGGTGCTGAACACGTCTCGTGCGCGACGTTTCGAGAGCCACACTGGAGAGGACACATGAAGATCGAGATGAATCAGCGTGCGGCGGGTGCGTGCCTTGTGCTTGCGATCGCCTGCGGTAACGCGGTTGCGACCGGCCCCAACCAGCAGACCCTGCCGTGGCTCGCGCCCCAATCGCAGACGCTCAACGGCGTCGTTCAGGTGTACAAGGAAAACGGCGCGGGCACCATCGCGGGCAGCGGTACGGGCTCCATCATCGGTCGGAAGATCGACGCCAACGGCGACGGCTGGTTCTGCGTGCTCACGGCCAATCACGTTGTCGAGAACAGCCCGCGTCGCTCCATCTCGCTGGGCGATCGGCAGACGGCCCCGATTCGGCCGGGCCGCGTCGGCGGCGGCGACAACTGGTACATCGCGCACCCGACGCTCGACATCGCGCTCGTCGCGGTGAAGTGGGGGCAGCCCGACGGCTTCTTCAACAACCTCCAGCTTCTGACACTCGCTCCCCAGAACGTGAACGACATGGTGACCAACCACATGCAGTTCAGCCAGCTCGGGTATGGCCGCAGCGGTTCGTTCGTGCAGGGCGGTCTGCAGACCGACAACCCGGTCGAAGATCTCTCCGCCCGCAACAAGCGATTCCAGAACAACCGCATCGAACGCACCCGCAACAACGTCGTTACCGACAACCGGGGTGTCGCGTACACCGGGGTCGAGTTCACCTTCGACCGCCCCGCTGAGACCGGCTTCCTCGCGGCGGAAGGTCTGTCCTACGTCGGTGATTCGGGTGGCCCGTACCTCGGCTACGGGAGCTTCGCGAACAACGGGAGCTTCTACACGTCCACGGAGGAGTTCACCCGCCCCGACGACGCCGACGGCACGGTCGTCCCGGATTGGGCGGGCGGGCTGATGGAAGTGAAGAACCAGGGCATCATCGCCGTGCACACTTTCGGCAACTCCAACGGCGCGGCGGGCGGGTTCTCCGCCTACGGAAGCACCGGTGGAGGTGTTCCCATCACCAACGATCTCGCGTTCTGGATCACCAACCACTGCGAGAACGTGATCCCCGCTCCGACCACCGCGGGCGCGATGGCCTTCGGGCTCCTCTTCGCGGCACGCCGCCGCCGCTGATTCGCTTGACTCGAGACTTCCGCGACCCCGCGCTCCCCGAGCGCGGGGTCTTTGCGTTCACGCCGAACACATCTCCATCATCGCCGTCACCGTCCGCCAGTTGCGAGCGGTGCTGGTGACCTTGAGCTGGGCGTCGATCCACGCGTTGGTGAGCTTCGTTCGCGCCATCCCGTTGGGGAGGTGTAGGTACATCGTGTCGCCCACAACCACGAACGTGTCGCCGGGCGAGCGGTCCTTCGCAAGCGTGGCCACGGTCGTGTTCGCGGGCTTGGCACTGAGGAACACGACGTGGACGTTCTCGCGGTCCTCAAACGGACACCGTTCCACGATCTCGCGCAGCGCGAAGGCGGATCGGCAGACGATCGGAACCTC
This sequence comes from Phycisphaerales bacterium, assembly GCA_044359425.1. GTDB lineage: Bacteria > Planctomycetota > Phycisphaerae > Phycisphaerales > UBA1924 > JBEIUO01. Next base: position 10,858 of record JBIKMF010000009.1, on the reverse strand, counting down.
GAAGCCGTGGTGCTCGCGAATCGCGCCCGTCACGGCCTCGCACACGGGCGAGGCGCCACGTGGTGCGGCCGTGAAGACAACGTTCCCGCTTTGGATGTACGTCGAAACCCCGAGCGCACCGGCCTTCTCGAAGTACGCGCGCAGGTCGGACATGGCGAGGCGGTTCTTGCCGCCGACGTTGATGCCCCTCAGCAGTGCAACATGTTGCGTGGCTGCGCCCATGAGCACAGCGTACCGCCCGCGGCGTTACGCCGCTTCATTCTGACCGTCGAGGCACTCGGCGGTGAGTCGGCGACGCAGCATCTGGATGGTCGCCGCGCTCTCTCGCCCGATGAAGAGCGGGACCTTGGTTTCCACTCGCTTCCCGCGCGGATCGATCCACCAGCCCGCGACCCACACACCGCCGTAGTGGTGCAAGAGCGTGTCGGATGACACCTGGAGCACCTGGCCGACGTAGAGCGACCAGACATCGTCCGGCGCGTCGAGGTTGACCACCAGCAACCGCTGCTTCGTGAGAAACGCCACAAACCCCGGGACGAGGTTCCGGGGTGCGGTGCGGATCGTCTGCCACAAGATCATGGTCGTTGCCGCGGCGACGACACCCAACGAGCACATCAGCCCGATGGTGTACACGTTGAGGTCCTGAGTCCCCCAGATGGAGAGCGAGCCGAACAAGGACCCGGCGATGATCATGCCGAGCCGTGCGGCCCTCCACAGATCACCGTTCGTGCGGGGACGGGCGTAGGACCACACCACCGGTTCGCTGGGCGTGAGACGGGACAAGCCCGTGTGCCGCGCTCGTGCGGCATCGGCCTCGCTGAACCCCGGCGCACGGTGGTGCCCTAGGGGTTCGGGCAGATCAAAGGCCTCGGTGTGTGTTCCATGCGACATGCTCCTTAATCATCCGAAACACACGGCCGGCGGCCTCACGAATGTCGTGATCGGGCCCGGGGAACACGGGGTCGCGTTCGCTCTGCGCGGGGTGTAGCGGTTGTACGGCCAAACGAAAGACCCCCCGCGTTCGCGAGGGGTCTTGGGGATTGACGGAACCCTGTCAGGACCTTACGGGAAAATCCCGCGGACCTCGTAGGCGTCCTGCAGCCGCTGGAGCGCGCCGATGTAGGCGGCCGTGCGGAGATCACAGCCGTACTTCTTCCGCGCCACGCGGACCTTGCCGGCGGCCTGGATCATGTGCTTGTTGAGCAGGGAGTCGACATGCTCGAGGTCCCAAGCCTGGAAGGTCTTGTTCTGGACCCACTCGAAGTAGGACACGGTGACGCCACCAGCGTTGCAGAGGATCGCCGGGAGGACTTCGATGCCGCGCTTCTGCAGCACGCGCTCGCCGCCGGGAGTGGTGGGGGCGTTGGCGCCTTCGGCGACGACGCGGCAGTTCACCATCTCGGCCTCGGTCTCCTGGATCATCTGCTCGAGCGCGGCGGGGATGAACACGTCAACCTTGGTCTTGTAGAACTCTTCCTTCGTGCATGAGCTGGCCTTGGTGTACCCGGCGACGCCACCCTTCTGGGTCACGTAGACCGCGAGGTCGTGCGCATCGATGCCCTTGTCGTTCTTGATGAACCCGGTGTGGTCGGCCACCGCGATCATCTTCGCGCCCTTGTCCTGGAAGATCTTGCCCGACCACGAACCCACGTTGCCGTAGCCGAGCACCGAGAAGGTGCACTGCTCGGGCTTCAGGTTCAACTCGGGGAGCATCTCGATCAGCGTGTCCACCACGCCCTGGCCCGTCGCCTTCTCGCGACCCAGCGAGCCGCCGTACTCCACCGGCTTGCCGGTGATGACCGCCGCAGGGTTGTCCCCGCCGATCTCGGACAGGAAGGTGTACGTGTCCGCGATCCACGCCATGTGCTGGCTGTTGGAGCCCACGTCCGGCGCGGGGATGTCGTAATCGGGTCCGATGTTGTGGGCGATCGCCGCGGTGAACCGGCGGACGATGCGCTCCATCTCGTTGCGGCTGTGCTTGCGGGGATCGACTTTGATCCCGCCCTTGCCGCCGCCGTAGGGCACGCCAACGAGAGAGCACTTCATCGTCATGAGGAACGCGAGGCTCTTCACGTCATCGAGGTGCACGTCGTGGTGGAAACGCAGCCCGCCCTTGAACGGCCCGAGGCCGTTGTTGTGCTGCACGCGGTAGCCCTTGAAGATCCGGTGGCGGCCGTCGTCCATCTTCACCGGGAAGTGGACCATGATCTCGTTCTTGGGCTGCGCCAGGATGATCTTCAGGTAGTGCGGGAGGCCCATCGTGTCCGCCGCGTGGAGCATCGAGCCCACGGTCTGACGGTACAGGTTGTTGGGATCCGTCGGGAAACCAAGCTCCTCGAAGATCGGGTGGGTGTCCTGTGACGTTGGCTTGTTCGTGGTGCTCGTGCTCATGGGCCTCTTTCCCTTTGACGAAGTCCGCCCGACCGTGCAATGGTGTGAGCGGAAAGTGGAGGGAAGGCTAGGCGGCACCACTCCCCCAAAGCCACCCGGATCCCTTCCTCTCTTATGCGAACAAACCCCGCATCCCCACCCACCCCCTCCTCACCCCCTCCTCATCCCCTCTTCACGCTCTCTTCGCTCGCTCCCCGCCTCCTCGGTCGCCCTCCCCAATGATCCGCCCATGATCCTCTACCTCGCCGCCGACCTCATCTGGGCCTCCCGCATCAAAGCCACCGCCGACGCCCTCGGCCTCCCCGCTCGCCCGGTTCGCTCCCTCGAGATGCTCGAAGCTCGCCTCGCCGATACCGAGCCCGTCGCGTTGCTCGCCGATCTCGACAAGCCCGAAACCGCCCTCGCCCTCATCGACCGCCTCCGCGCCCCCTCCGCCTCCGACCGCGACCGCGCGATCCGGATCGTCGCCTGGGGTCCGCACGTCGCCAAGGAACTCCTCCAATCCGCCCGCGACCACGGCGCCGATGAAGTCCTGACCCGCGGTGCCTTCGACCACAACCTCCAGGACATCCTCCTCAAGCTCTCCTCGCGGGCCTGAACACCGCCAACCCCCGCATCCTCGGTACGCTCACCACCCATGGCCCACCAGACCCCCTCCAACGCCGAGATCGCCGCCCTCCTCGCCGACATGTCCGCCATGATGGACATCCTCGGCGAAGACTCCTTCCGATCCGCGGCACACGCCCGCGCCAGCCGCACGATCGGCGACCTTGCCGATGCCGCGGGCTCGCTCACGCGGGATCAGCTGCTCAAGCTCGACGGCGTGGGCGCGAAGATGGCGGACAAGATCATCGAACTCGCCAAGACCGGCCGGGTCGCCGAGTACGACGAACTCGCCGCACGCCTGCCCAAGGGGCTGCTCGAGCTGACCACGATTCCCGGGGTCGGCCCCAAGACCGTCCGCGTGATGTGGCAGCAGGGGGGCATCACCGACCTCGCCTCGCTGAAGGCCGCGATCGCCGATGGTTCGATCCTGAACCTCCCGCGGATGGGCGAAAAGGCCGTCGCCAAGATCCGGGACAACATCGCGCTCATCGCGGACGCCAACATGCGCACGTGGCTCGGCAAGGCCGACGCGATCGCCCGCACGTTCGTCGAGCTCCTCTCCGCGCTGCCCCGCGTGACGCGCGTCGTACCCGCCGGCTCGCTGCGTCGCGGCAAGGAAACCGTCGGCGACATCGACATCCTCGTCGCCGTCGAGTGCCCCGCGGACCAGCTCGCGGCTGCCCAGAAGCACGTCGCCGAGACCTTCCGTGCCGCGCCCGGCGTCCACAGCGTGATCATCGCCGGGGACAACAAATCGTCGGTCCGGGTCGCGCTCGAGAACTCGATGGGTCGCTGGAAGCCGGACCCCGATGCGCCGCAGTCCACGATTCAGGTCGATCTGCGCGTCCTTCCGGCGCAGGTCTTCGGTGCCGCGCTCAGCTACTTCACCGGCAGCAAGGAGCACAATGTCCGCCTCCGCGAGCGTGCGCTCAAGATGGGCATGACGCTCAACGAGTGGGGCCTCTTTCCGAACGACTCCGAGCCCACGCCGCCGCAGTCGCGGGGCATCGCGCCCGTCGCCGCCGCGACCGAGGAGTCCATCTACGCCGCGCTCAAGCTCCCGTACATTCCGCCGGAGCTGCGCGAAGACCGGGGCGAGCTGGATCTCGCGGCGACGCCGCGCCTCGTCGAACTCGCGGATATCAAGGCCGAGCTTCACTCGCACACCACGGCCTCGGACGGCACGATGAGCATCGAGGAGCTCGCGCGCCGCGCCAAGGCCCGCGGGTTCCACACGATCGCCGTCACCGACCACTCGCGCAGCAGCGCAATCGCCAACGGCCTCTCCATCGAGCGGCTCCTCGAGCACATCCGGGCGGTGCACGCCGCGAGGAAGAACGTCGAGGGCATCACCATTCTCGCGGGATCGGAGGTCGACATCCTCGCCGACGGCGAACTCGACTACCCCGACGAGATCCTCGCGCAGCTCGATGTCGTCGTGGCCTCGCCGCACACCGCGCTCTCGCAAGACCCCGCGGCCGCCACAGCACGTCTGCTCCGCGCTATCGAGCACCCGCGCGTCAACATTCTCGGCCACCCCACCGGTCGCCTGATCAACAAGCGTGCCGGGCTCTCGCCCGATATGTCCGCGCTGATCGTGGCGGCGAAGAAGAACAACGTCGCCCTCGAGATCAACGCCCACTGGCTCCGCTTGGATCTGCGCGACGCCCACGTCCGTGCCGCGGTCGAGGCCGGGTGCCTGATCGCCATCGACTGCGACGTGCACGAGCCCGACGACTTCGACAACCTGAAGTATGGCGTCGCCACGGGCCGCAGAGGCTGGCTCACCCCAGAACTCTGCGTCAACACCTGGTCGCAGCCCGCGCTCGCGTCGTGGCTCGCCAAGTCCGGCCGCCGCTAGCCCACGTCGCCAAGCCCCAGGTCCTCGCCGTGGGCCTTGATGAGCCGCCGACGCAACAACGCCTCCTCCGGCCTGTTGAGTGCGGGGCTCGCGCGGATCCACGCCGCGGCATCGCGACGCGCCATGGACAGCAACTCGCGGTCCGCGACAAGGTCGGCGACTTTGAAAGGGGCAAGGCCCGACTGGCGCGAGCCGAAGACCTCGCCGGGTCCGCGGATATTGAGGTCTTCCTCGGCGAGGCGGAATCCGTCTGACACGGTCTCCATCACGCGGAGGCGCTGCACGCCCTCGGCGGTCACCGGATCGGCGACCAGTGCGCACGCGGAGGGCTTGTCGGATCGCCCGACGCGCCCGCGGAGCTGGTGCAGCTGCGCGAGCCCGAAGCGATCGGCCTGCTCGATGATGATCGCGGTGGCATTGGGAACGTCGACGCCGACCTCGATCACCGTCGTCGCCACCAGCACGTCGAGCTCGCGGTCGCGGAACTTCCGCATCGTCTCCTCACGCGTTTCCTTGTCGAGCTGCGCGTGCAGCACGCCGACCCGCGCGCCCTTCAGCGCAGAGGCCGCCAAATCCTCCAGCACCGCCGGGATGCTCCGGATGACCAGCCCGTTCTCCGCGGGCTCGGGCGAAACCGCCGGCACCACGATGTACACCTGCTCGCCCCGAGATACCCGCTCCGCGGCATCGGCGTAGGCCTCGAAACGCTTGTCGAAGGGCATCACCGTTGTCGTCACGGGCTTGCGTCCCGGCGGCAGCCCGCGGATCGTCGAGACGTCAAGATCGCCGAAGAGTGTGATCGCCAGAGTCCGCGGGATGGGCGTGGCCGTCATGACCAGCACGTGCGGCGTCGAGGCCTGATCGCTCGCTTTGGCCCGCAGGGTCGCCCGTTGCTGCACGCCGAAGCGGTGCTGCTCGTCGATCACGGCGACGCCGAGCGACTTGAACGCGACCGACTCCGTGAGGAGCGCGTGCGTCCCGACCACGATGTCCACCTCGCCCGCGCCGATGAGCGCGAGCAGGCCGTCGCGGGCCGAACGCGTGAGCGAGCCGGTGAGCAGCGCGACGCGTACGCGCGAACCTTCCAGCGTCTTTGAGATCGACGCGAAGTGCTGCTCCGCAAGAATCTCCGTCGGAGCCATGAGCGTCGCCTGGTGCCCGCCCGCGACCGCCAGCAGCATCGCGTACAGCGCAACCACCGTCTTGCCCGCGCCCACGTCGCCCTGGATCAGCCGGTTTGCCGGGCGAGCCTGCGTGACATCGCGGACGATCTCCGTGATGACCTCTTCCTGGAACGGAGTCAGCGCGAACTTCAGCCGCGAGCGGATGGCGCCGTCGATCGATTCGTTGTGGGCGAGCGCGGGAGCCTTCAGCGCCGACCGCAGGTGAAACCGCTTCAGGTGCACGCCCAGTTGCAGCATGAACAGCTCGTCGTACGCCAGTCGCCTGCGCGACGCGCTGATCTCCTCCGCGCTGGTCGGTTTGTGCTGCATCCGGTAGCAGTCTCCCAAGGGCGGAAACTCCCGCGCCACGCGGTACTCCTCCGCGAAGTGATCCTCGATCAACCCCACCGCGCGCGGCACCACCTTCTGCATCACACGCTCGATCGTCGCGGTGGTGATCTCCGCCACCGCCGGATACACCGGCCGCAGCCGCGCATCGGTCGCGGGCGCGGGCGTTTCCTCGTCCAACTTCTCCACCTTCGGGTTCACAATCTGCAGCGCCTGCTGGTACCGATCCAGCTTCCCCACCACCCGCACTTGCAACCCCGGCTTCAGCTTGTCCGCCATGTACGCCTGGTTGAAGAACACCAGGTCCACGCGCCCCGTCGAATCCAGCAGCGCGGCAACGAACCTGCTCTTCGGACCCTTGCGGAAGATCCGCGTCGCGGCAATCTCCCCACGCGTCGCCACCATCTGCCCGACCACCAGGTCGGCGATCGCCGTCTCCGCTTCGATCTTCTCGTGCCGCATCGGCAGGTGCGCGATCAGCCGCCCCACGTTCGTTAGCCCCATCCCCCCCAGCGCGTCCGCCTGCCGACGCGTGATCCCCTCGACCTGCGTCAGAGGCGTCGTGAGTGTGAATGGGGGGCTTTCAGGCATTCCAAACAATACCCTTCCGGCGACCGCGAATCTACCCTACAGCCAGAGCGCCCCGCCGGGAACGCTCGCCCCGATCCCCAGCCCGTCGATCAACGCCCCGAGTGCCGCGGCGTCCGCCTCGTCAAAGCCAGCGACCGCGTAGCTGTCGGCATCGAGGACCCCCCAGCAGGAGCCGTCGGCGTTGAGCACGGGAACGACGACCTCGCTCTGGTCCTTGGGATCGCAGGCGATGTAGTTCTCGCCCAGGGTCCGGACGTCCTGGATCACGATGCTCCGCCGCTCCTGCCACCCTCGCCCGCACATCCCGTGAAGACCGATCGGGCTGCACGCCGGTTTGGGCTCGCGGCAGACGAGCACCATTTCGTCCGCGCCCTCGACCTTGGCGTAGAACCCGATCCACGAGAGATGCTGGTCCTTGAAGGCTTCCCACAGCTCCGTGATGAGCTTCGACATGGCGGCTTCACGCGCGACGGCGTCCGTAAGCACCGGGCGCGGCCCGTGGGCGGCCAGGCGTGCGAGGAGCGGGGCATAGTCCCTTCGAACGATGGCGGGTCGGGTCATCATGCGCTGATCCTAGGAAAAACGAAGCGGCCCCGGTTCGCCCGGGGCCGCCGATTGATCCGTGTCGACTCGCGATTACAGGGTCGCGGAGGTGTAGGGCAGCAGGGCCATGAAGCGGGCCCGCTTGATCGCCTGCGAGAGGCGACGCTGCTCGGAAGCCGAGGTCCCGAGCCGCTTGCGGCCGAGGATCTTGCCGTTCGGGCTCATCGAGCGGCGGAGAAGCTCCACATCCTTCCAATCGATGAACGTGGTGCCGTTGCCGCTCACGTGAGCGAAACGCTGCTTCTGAACCGTCCCGAACTTGCTGAACTTGCTCATGGTCTCTTCCGCCGCGGTCCGCGGCACCCTCGCCTTGGGCTTGTCCATCCCGCCGGAACACCCGGCAGCAAACGGACGACGTAGGGCCAGAACGATAGGTCCCACCCCTCGCCCCGGTCAACGGCCCGGGGTCTCAATCCGCATCTTTGGTCGGATGATGTTCGGTCAGCGGACTTCGCGACGGTCAAACGTCAGCGGGCCCGGCCCCAGGAACACGACCACCAGGCCCATGGCCATGAGGATCAGGTTCCGCACGACGTGGCAGTAGCCCACGGCACCCTGGCACATGAGTTCAAGGCTCCCGAAGCAGGAGCACTTGGTGTCGAGGCCCCGGACGATCACCCCGACGATGCCGACGAGGAACCCGCCGAGCAGGAGGGTGATCATGAGGGCCGATGCCCGCGTCCAGATCCCCAGCAGGAGCAGCACCCCCGCGACGATCTCCAGCCACGGGATGAAGTACGCCAGGAACTTCGTGAGATGCCCCGCGTGATCGGGGATGATCTGGAAGGCCTGAATCGCGAGCGCGAACTCGGGGATCTTTTGCAGCTTCAGCACCGCCGCGAAAATGAACAGACCCGCGATGACGACGCGGCAGAGCAGCACCAACCAGCCGAGGGGCTTGGGGTTCTTGTTCACTGGTCGTTCCCGATCTGGGGATCACCGGTCTCGCCGGGATGCCCCGCGGCCTTCCACGCGGGCCAACCCTCGTGCATGATGCGGCACCGGGTGAACCCGAAGGAGGCGGTGAGGTAGTTGTACAGGTTGTGGGACGCGTCGCACGCGCCGCCGCCGCAGTAGATCACCACGGTGTCGTTCTTGTCGAGAGCGTTGAGCCAGACGAGGCCCTTGCCCGCGAGCAACTCGTCCACGGAGAGCTGAAAGGCGTTCTGCACGTGACCCTCGCGGAACTCGTCGATGTGGCGAGAGTCGATGAAGGGCTTGCCCTGCTGAAAGAGCGCGAAGGCGTCGGCGATCGAGATGTTCAGGCCGTCAGCGGCCGGCGCGGGTGCGGCGGGTGTCGGCGAAGCGGTTCCGGGAGTCCCGGTCGCCTGGTTCGCGTCGGGCGTCGGCGTCGCGGTGCCGGGGGTGGTCTGCACAGGAGTGGGGGGGACGACCGGCGGGGGTTGCGTCACCGCGGCCAGCGCCGGGGTATCACCCTTGAGCAGGATGGGGAACTTCAGCTTGACCAACGAGTGAGCCCCCGCCAAGCAGCCAGCGAGGGTCACGATGACGGCGAGTTGTGGAACCATGTTCGACATCGAAACCCCGGGGCCCGCTCTCGCGAGCTCCGGAGGGTTGATTCAGATTACTGCGGGATCAGCGTGCTGGGGTTCTGCTGCCACGCGCTGCCGGGGGTGCCGGCGGGGTTCGCGCCCTGCAGCACCGGCTTGGCGGGAGTGGCCCCGCGGACGAAGCCGAAGTACGGAATCTTGATCACCTTGTCATCCTCAGAGTCGGTCGTGATGACCAGCTCCCCGCGGATGCTGCCCGAACCCGCGGCGGCGGCCGAGAGGTTCAGGAAGTAGGCCGGCGGGCTCACGGAGTTGTCCTCCTGAATCGCGGGCTCCTTGGTGAAGAACTTCTGGCCCGTCGCCGGGACGTCCTCAACCGAGAGGATCTTGAACGCCTTGCCGTTGCGGCTGGCGAGACGCACCTGCGAGTTCACCGGCTGGTTCTCGCTCAGGCCGCCCAACTGCACGCGGGCGGGCGTCGCGGCGATCGTGCCGACCACTTCGCCCATCGCCGAAACCGTCAGCACCCGCTTCGTGTCCGTGGTCGTGATCGAGATCAGCGACTGGAGCTGGCCCGCCGCGACATTCTGCGCGACCTTCAGCTCGATCGGGTACTGCATCACCGCGGAGCCGTCCAGCGTGCCGGGCTTGGCTTCGCCGAGCGTCGCGATCACGCTCGGGGTGTTGGAGGAAACCGCGGTGACCTTCAGGTCGGGGTTGCGGCTGGAGACCATGATGGTCTGAACCGCGGCCTGGCCGCGATCAACCGTGCCGAAGTTGGCGAGGGGCGGATCCATCTGGATCTGCGGGATCACGTTGGAGTTGATGTCCAGCTTGAGCTGCGGGTTCTTCGCGTCGTTCGAGGTGACCGTCACGTTCGTGTGCTGCTTGCCGCGACGGTTGTGCGGGTTGTACTCCACGCGAATCTGGCCGCTCTCCCCGGGGGCGTACTCGCGCTTCTGGAGGGCGGGCACCGTGCAGCCGCAGGAGCCCTGGACCGACTGGATCGTGAGCGGACCGGTGCCCACGTTGGTGAACTTGAACTCGTGCACCGCGGCCTTGTCGTCGTTGATGTTGCCGAAGTCGATGGCGAGGCTGTCGAACTTCAGCTCACCGCCGGCGGACGCCACCGGGGCCGCCGGTGCACCCTTGCTCTGTGCTTCGGCCTGGGCCTTCATGGCCTCTTCCTTCAGCTGCTGGAGCTTCTTGAGCTCCTCGGGCGACTGACCCTGGGCAACGGCCAACCCCGCGCTGAGGGCGAGAACGGCGGCGAACGCGATCGAATGAACCTTCTGCATCACTGGATACTCCGTATTCTGAACTCTCTACTGCTGGGCCCTTTAGATCGGCTCGCAGGCGACCGGACATTCTCGCAGCCCGACCGTATGTGCGGCCCGTATTCTCGGACGCCCAGACCCATCTTTCCACACCCGACGGCCAACAACCGCCGGACCCCCCGTTGTTCGCGCCCGCGCCCCCCGCGCTCGCCCAAAACAACCCCCTACCCCTCCCCCGCCCCGATCCGAGGGTCGATCCAGCGGTACACCACGTCCACCGCCAGGTTCAGCATCACCAGCATCGTTGAAAACACCAGCACCACCCCGATGATCAGGAACAGGTCCTTGTTCTGGACCGCGTTCACGAAATGCTGCCCCATCCCCCCAGGAATCGCGTAAACCCGCTCCACCACGAACGATCCGGTCATCGCCGCCGCGCTCGCCGGCCCCAGGTAACTCACCACCGGCAGAATCGCGTTCGGCAGGGCATGGCGCACGAGCACGCCC
>JBIKMF010000179.1:0-7953 GCA_044359425.1 Phycisphaerales bacterium | reverse complement strand
ATAAGCCCCAGCCCCTCGCCGAAGCACACACCGGCCTCGCGCTCGTCCACGCGGATCCAGTTCAACGCGCCCGAGAGCTCGAGCGTCACGCCCGGAGCCTTGATCGCGGCAAGCTTGCGACCCAGGGCCGCGGCGACGGTGCGCATGCACGAGGTCTTGCAGGCGTCGCGCTTGCCCATACCGAGGGCGATGACGCGGGTTTCGCCGGCGAAGGCTTCGCCGATGGAGCCGGCTTCACCGGTGGCCTCGGCGCGGGAGCGGGCGGCCTTGAGGGCGTCGGCGAGGCCGAGTCCCTTGGCGCGGGCCCGGGTCAGGTTGTCGGGTTCTTCGTCCTGGAAGTGGCCGAAGGCGATGACGGGGCTGGTGCCCTTGTTGACGACGCGGATCGAATCGAACATTCCAGTCTCCTACGGCCCGTGGGGTTCACTCCGGGGCGAGGGCCCAGCGGAGCATCTCGACTCCACCATAGGGAATGACCTTGCCGCTCTCCACATGAACCCCGTTGTTGAGGGTCCGGGCGAGCATGCCGGAGCGGGAGTAGCCGAGTTGGGGGGCAAGGTCGATCGCGCGGGCGACGGGGGGGTGGTAGGCGTCGTGGAGGAGGATGGTGGCACCGGGGGCCAGATGCGGGCGGATCCCTTCGAGGTCGCGTTTCACGCCTTCGAACGAGTGGTCGCCGTCGACGAAGGCGAGGTCGAACAGCCCGCCAGCGGCGTCGCGGGCGCGCCCGAGGTCGTCCGGGGATTTCCCCACGATCAGCGTCGCGCGGTCGGCGATCTGCGACCAGTCGAACTCCAGCGCCGGCTCCGGGTCCAGGCCGATCAGCGTGCCGGTGCCCAGATCCGAGAGCGCGGCGTGGATGATGCGGGAGCCGCCGCCCCAGCGGACGCCGATCTCGAGCGTGCGCTGCGGGGCGAGCGCGAAGACCATGGCGTAGAGCAGGATCTTCTCGCGGGGCTTCTGGTCGGCGTGGAATCCCATGACCTCGTGCAGGCGGGTCGGGAGGGCGCGGAGGCTGGGGTCGTCGGACGAGCGGTAGGTGAAGGCCATGCGGAGATGGTAGTGGAAAACGAGAAAGGGCGGCCACACGTTTCCACGCGGCCGCCCGGAGGGAGAAAGAGAGTTTGTGATCAGCCGCTCGTTAGCCGAGGAGCTGGGTGAGGTCCTTGAGGTTGTTGGTCAGGGTGGTGCGGAGCTCCTGGATCTTCGCGTCCGTGAGCTTGAGTTCGTCGCGCACCGCGGGGTCGATGTCGGTGGTCATGAGGTCCTGGCGGAAGCCCTGACCGGTGTCGGCCGCGAGGCGGTCGGCGACGTAGACGATGCAGGTGAGGGTGCGGTTGTCGGCGGCGAGTTCCATCGGGCGGTGGTGGAAGCCGGTGACGAGGGCGAAGCTCTTGGGGAACTTCCACTTCTCGCAGAGGCCGGCGCCGAAGTCCTGGTGGGTTGCGCCGAACTGTTCCTGCTCGATGGTCATCATGTCGACGGCGGGGATGCCCTTGGGATCGGCGCCGACGGCGCGGAAGACGTCGATGAGCTTGTTGCGGTCGTACTGCATCTCGACCATCAGGCCGATGTCGTGGATGAGACCCGCGAGGAAGGCTTCGTCGGAGAGGCCGAGCTTCAGCGCGTTCGCCACGAGCTTGGAGGCAGCAGCGGTGATGTTGCTGTGGGTCCAGAGGTCGCGAGCGGAGAAGGTGGGGGTGAGTTCACCACCACGGAAGAGCTTGGCGAGCGAGGCGGCGATGGCGATGTTCTTGACGGCGTTGAGGCCGAGCATGACGATCGCGCGGTTGATGGAGCCGATCTGGCCGGGGAGTCCGTAGAAGGAGGAGTTGACCACCTTCAGGATTCGGCTGCAGAGGGCCGGGTCGTTGGAGATGACTTTGTGAAGGTCCTGCGCCGTGGACTTGGGGTCCTCGACGAGTTCAACGATTTTCATCGTGATCTCGGGGAGGGTGGCGATGTGGCTGATCTCGCGGATGGCCGCGGAAACAAGCTGCTCTTTTTCCTGTGTCAGCACGCTCATGGAAAGGCTCCCTCCGGACGTTCGAGCTCCGGCTGAAGAAGGAATCGGCGCAACTCAGGGGCGACTTTCCTCCAAAGATGCGGTGGGTGCAAAAAACTCCGGCGTGCGCGGTCTGATAAGACCGTGGGCGTGGGCGTTCAGGGGTTGAAACGGCGGAAGGTGGCGGTGAAGGGGATCGAGAAGGATCGGGCCCGGTCGGTGGGCCCGGTGCGCTCGAAGCGGATGAACGAGACCTGCTCAAAGACCCTTCCGGCGTTATCGATGAAGGTGCCTGGTTCGGGGGGGCTCGCGAGTTCGGACTCGACGGCGGCGACGAGGGCCGCGAGCGCCGATGCGGAACCGGCGACGAGTCGGCCCTCGACGGTGATGTCGAGCTCGATGGGGCCCTGCGGGGTGGAACCCGAACCGGGGAGTCCGATGATGTAGTTGGCGACGACGGATTCGCCGAGTGGGCCGAGGCGGACGCGATGCGGGCCGGAGCCGAAGAGGTTTCGACCTTTGAATGACGACATGGTCGCTCCTTAGTCAAGGACGGTGAGGGTGAGGGGATCGGACGCGCCGTCGCCGGAGACCGCCTCGAACTCGACGATGCGCTCGGCGGTGTTGCCGTTCATGCGGTAGGAGACCGCGGTGACGACGGCGGTCGCCCGGAGTTCGCGCAGGCCCGCGTCGGATCCTGCGCGGGCGAGCCGCACGAGCAGCGTGCCCGATGTTCCCAGCATGGGCGGTGCGAGGTCGTTCGCGCCGAGTTCGCTGGTCACCGTGATGCGCGTGCGCTGCGCGGGGACATCGACGAACGCCGCGTGCGGGCCGGTATCGGTGTGTTCGACGACCGCACGCACCGCCGCCCGCGTCACGGCGACGATGCGGACGTTCGTCCACGACACGTTGGCGAAGGACACACCGGTGGGCATGAGGATGAGCATGGCGTGGATCCTCCTTCAGATGCGAACGAGGCGCAGGACACCGAGCGCACGGATCTCGTCGGCCTGGCCGTCGCCGTTGGTGTCCACGAGAAGACTCACCGAACGCGTGGCACGCCGCTCGAGCTCGGAGAAGTGCGCGATTCGGGCACGCTCCCAGTCTGTGCCCGTTCGACCCTCGCCCGCGATCAGCAGCACCAGGATCACCGCGCGCAGCGCGACAACCTCGGTGAGCTCCGAGGCGTTGAGGATCTTCGCCTGCTCACCCGTTGCGGAGAGCCCGGCCTCGCGCAGCACGGAGGGCTCAACCGCCGCGATCTGCGGCCGGAACGTGGGGATGAGAGCCTCGACACCGATCGCGGGCGTTGGCGGGACTATGGGATCGCTGGGGGACACGCGCGGTCGCGAGATGTTCAGGCGGTTGCCCGAAACCGACGCGATCTCGTACGAGGCCCCGGCGACAACGACCACGCCCCCGGCGCGGACGCCGAGCGTGAAGAAGTTGACATCGAGCGGGGCGACGAGTTGCGTGCCGGTGATGGTCACGGTGCCGCGGTACAGGCGCTGTCCGAGCCACGCGGCGTCGCGGAAGAGGGTGGGGGCGAGTCTGAGGAGGTCTTTGTCGTCGGCGAACATGGTGTGAATCTCCTGTGGGTGCGGGCGGATCGCGCGTTGGGCGGTGTGTGCTCGCCCAGCGCGCGAGGGGCCCGCGGGCCACCTCGCAAGCGGCCGGTCAGGCCACGCTCAAGTTGCGGATCAACCCGTGGGCGTTCTCGTTGCGGAGCTCCAGCGTGTACTCGCCGACGATCTGACCCGCCGTCGAGTCACCCGTCTTCGCGAGCGGCCGGAACTGGAACTCGCGGCCGGAGAGCGGCATCACGTTGATGCGCGACGAGTCCAGGAGCAGCAGCGTGTCGGTGGGCACCGAGCGGCTGAGGACCACGCGACAGGTACCAAAGTCCGACTCGTACACGCTGATCACCTCGCTCAGCCGCCGATCGTCGGGCGCGAAGTGACGCTGCGCGGTGGAGACGAACTGGTTGATGCGGCGCTTCTGCGCCCCGTTCACCACGATCGTGTCCACCCGACCCGCGGACTGCTCCCAGATCGCACGCAGCGCCGCGTTCAGGAGGTTCTCGTTGAGGTCGGCCCCCGCCCCGCCGCCGGGCGGGATGCCGCCCACGTTCGGGGAGAACTGGTTAGTCGCGATGTACTTGATGATGCCGTTCATGGAGCGTCGCGTCGTGGGCGCACCCATCGGGCTCAAGGTCTGCGACACGCCGTTGAGCACGCTGTTCTCCAGGTCCCGCAGCAACTCACGCAGACGCTGCTGCTTCTGGTAGTCCAGCTCGTCCGCCACACCGTGCGCCCGCACCGCCTTCATCGTGTCCGTCACCTCGCACGTCGCGCTGAAGATCTGCGTGAAGTTCTGACGACGGAACCGCGAGCTGTAGCGGGCCGTCGAGGCGTCGGCGCCTTCGATCGCGGCATTGCCGACGATGTTCAGCCGCATCAGGTTCGTCAGCACCGTCGCCGGCGTGTTCCCCATCCGACGCTGCACCGTGAGCACGTTGCCGCTGATCGAAAGCACCTGCATCGACTCCGGCGAGTTGCCCGGACGCAACAGGTCGCCGACCTGGAAGCGGGCCACGTTGGCGACGGTGATGGTGGTGGTGTCCGACGGGTTCGGGGTGAACACGGTCTGGTTGATCGTGTCGAAGTTCAGGAGGAGCGAGTCCTCCATCCACTCGTGCACGGTGCTGTGCGCGGGGCGCGGCGCATCGCCCAGCATGTCCAGGAGCGGCGTTTCGAAGGGCGACACAACCGACACGAGGTCGGTCACGTCTTCGGCCAACTCGGGGAGATCAGAACCGGCGCCGTAGGTGGTCTTTCCAGAGAATCCCATTGATCCATCTCCAATTCTGCCGCGTTCGCGGCGGTGTGATTACCCGTTTCGACGGGCCTTGAGGTACGTGAGAAGGGCGCGACGATCACCGGTGCGGCGCACCGATTCACGCAGCTGCTCGAGTTCGCGGCGCGATGCCGCAGCCGGGGCCGGGTGTGCGCCCAGCGCGCCCGTCGCAGACTGCGCAGCGGACGCACTCGGTGCGGCGGGCCCAGCCGCAGGGGGCGGTGCCGGCGCGGGCTTGGTAGCGAACAGGTACGGCCTGGCCGCCTTCAAGGCCTCCACCTGCGCCTTCGGATCGGTCTCCGTATCGCCGGCGTTCAGGAGCGAGAGGGCGAGTTCCACGTCGTGCGCCGTCGCGGCGACGAGTTCGCGCTCGAGCAGAGCGCGTCGGTCGGGTGCTTCATCGGGCATGGCTGTGTCTCCTTAGATATCCCAGAGTTCGGCCAGGACTCGCTCACGCGGCGCGCCCAGCCGGACCTTTGCTTCTGCCGCGTACACGCGCTCGCGAACATCCGCGGGCAGCGGGTCGGGCCACTTCACGCGAACGCGTCGTTGCTGCGGTGTGGTCTTCAGCGTTCCCGCGGCGTCGAGCGCGCCCAGGATCAACTCGCAGAGCTCAGCGATGGCCCGCCCGTACGCCGCCTGCTTCCGGGCGGTCTTGCTCAGCAGGCCCATCAGCGTCACACGCAGCGCGTTCGCCGACGAGAGGTTGCCGATCTTCGCCTGCACCACCCCGCTGGCCAGCGGCGGAACTCCGGACGCTTTGTCCATCGCGTCACGGATCTCGTCGATGTGACGGTCCTCGCTCGGGCTCGACGCGTCTCCGCCGAACTCGTCGATCGCGGCGTCGGTGTTCTCCGTGATCCACAGTTGCCCGGGCGTCACCTCGCTCCGAACCGCGCCCCCGAGGCCCTTCGCCAGGTACATCTTGAAGGACTGCAGCGTGACGCGCGATGCACGATCCGAGAGCCGCGTGTTGAGCTCGTCCTGGAGCGGGATCAGCGGCTCGACCTCGCCCAGCCCCTCGAACGCCAGCGGCTGCGCGGTGTTCTGCACGTGGACGATCGGGATGCGCCCGTTCGCCCACGGCGATTCCGCACGCGCGACCTCCGTCCAGTCCTGAAAGAGGATCCAGCCCGTGGGCAGAAAGACCCTCGTCCTTCGCTCCCAGTGCGCGGACTCGGCGCCCGTGACGCCGGCGAGCACGTGAACCGCGTACGCATCGAGGCGGCGGTAGTCCTCCGAACTCACGAGCGGCACCGCTCGCCTCGGGTCGATCATCTCCACCCGCACGTCCGCCGGGTTGTCCGCGATCACCGCGAAGTCGATGTGCCCGAAGATGTGCGCCAGCAGGGCCGAGTCCTGCCACATCGCCTCGCCGCCGGACCGCTCGAAGACCTCCGCGAGGGCGGCCTCGATCGCGCTCCGCGTCTCTCCCTCCGCGCGCTCCGCCGAGATCGTGAAGCCCTTCCCGAACAGGAAGTCCACCATCGTGTGCATCCGCCACGCGATGTCGTTCTCCACCACAACCTCTCGCGCCGACGAACGCATCAGCTCACCCGGCCGACCCACCAGCCGCAGCGGCAGGCCCGACTCCTGCGCAAGGTGGTACCACCGGCCCGGAGAGTCCGTCGTCGCGGAGCGGCTCCGCATCGGGTTGCGGTAGTACGACCACAGCCGCAGATAGCGGGGGAGGATGGAGTCCTCGTGGCTCTGGGCGGCTTGTCGAATGTCGGGAAGGGTGTGATGGAGGGGGTCGGTCGTGGGGTCGGGGAGGGGGTCGTGCATGTGGCGGTCCTTTGTGTGTGCCTCGCTACATAACCCCCCCCGCGGACGCTTCTGTGCGCGCGCACGCGTCTCCTCGTTTTTGGAAGGGCTGGTACAGTGGGGGCTGTGGTCAAGCGACACGACAACGAGGAACGCCCGCTCGAGGCCATCCGAAAGCTCGCCTCGGAACGCGACGTCACCTGCCCCAAGTGCGGCTACTCGCTCAAGGGCATCGAGGGTGCTCATTGCCCCGAGTGCGGGTACGTGCTCAGCGTCGGCGCCCTGCTTGATCACCTCGACCGCCCGCGGGCCCTCGAGTACCTCGTCATGCCCTGGGCCAACATCGCCGCCGGCGTCGTGTATGTGCTATCCCTGGCGGCATTTGACCCACGCGTCATGACCTCGCGCCCGCGCATTGCGCTGATGTGGCTCCCCCTCATCGCTTTCGTCGTGCTCTACTCGCTCATCCGAAGCCGAGGCCGGCGCGGGAAGGGCGTTCGTCTCGCCGCCGCGGCCGCCTGGGCGACCTCCCTCGTGAACCTCCTGCTGAACGCGGTCTGGTAGACTTCGCGTGAAACGGCCCGAGGCCGGCGGCGAACAAGGATCAGGAGGCCCGATCCCATGGCTCAGAAAAACTTCCGGTTCGCACAAACATGTCTCCTCGCGCTGGTCGTTTCGACCGCCTGCGGGCAGGACGAAGGGGCCCTGGCGGGGCCCAAGGTTGTCGAACAAGAGGGAAAGAGCCTCATCCGCCGGGATTTCGACGGACGCGTCCGCATCCTGGAGACCTCCGCCCCCGAGGAGGCCCTCGACCTCCTGCAGTTATCGGCCCCCGAGCGAGAGGCCGTCGAAGCCCTCCTCGTCAAGCGGGCCAAACTGCTCGAAGACTTCGTCGCGGACAACGTCTTCCTCCTCGGCCAGATCGACACCGCCGACAAGGCCGGGGCCAAGGGTGAAGCCGCCTGGCTCCTGTTCGGCATGATGGGCAAGCTCCGCCCGGTCACCGGCGACGGTCTCCTCGAAGATCAGATCGCCCGCGTGCTCGAGCCCGCCAGCCGCGAGCGATTCCTTTCGTTCGTCCGGGAGTACAACCTCGCGGCGATCAAGGACCGGTGCTCCGTCCCCAACAAGGAAGGGAAGATTCCCTCGCGTTTCGAAGCAGCGGCGGGCATTCGCGGCGAGAGCCTCGCGCGCGAGATCGAGCGCGCGTACAAGCGCCTCGAATCCAGCGGCGAGTTCGCCTTCCGCCTCATCTTCACCGGCGTCCAGCTGACAGACACCCAGAAGACCAAGATCCGCGAGCTGCTCGAGATGCACCAGCGCACCAC
>JBIKMF010000236.1:0-6653 GCA_044359425.1 Phycisphaerales bacterium | reverse complement strand
CCGCCTCCATCGGTGCCGCGGGCTTGCCCGCTCCGGGCGTAAGCCCGGCTCTCGCACGCGTCGGACGACCGGCCGTGCTCGCTTCTCTGCGGCTGTCGGCTCCCGAAGCGTCCGCCTGCTCGAGTGCCCCAAACCTGTCCTTGTTCGCGATCCCTCCCTCGAACATCCGCGGCATCACGCCCGGGACCGTCGGCACCGGCACGTCCGGACGCGTCACGTACAACGGCTCGTACAGGTCCATCGTGAAGCTCACCGGCCGACCCGACACCAGACTCAAAGTCACCTGGTTCCAGTCCTCGTCCGTCGTGTTCTCCACGATCGCCCAGCCCTGCAGCGTCACGCCCTCTTTCGTCTCAGACCCCTTCTCCGCCTTCGCTTCCTTCTTCGTGTCCGGAAGGATCAGCCGGTAGCTGGTCTTCCACACCGGGGATTCCTGCACGTACCCGACGACAATCTCACGAGCGCCCTGCCCCGCGAGGCGGATGTCCACCGTCTTCGTCCGGTCCGCCCTGTACTCCGCCAACGCCGACAGTGCTTTGTTCAGCTCGCTCTTGAGTGCAGCATCCCTCAGATCAAAGCTCACCACCTGCGGCAGGCGAACCGACACCACGCCATCGGACGTCAGCACGTTCACGAACGCCACGTTCGTCACCGCGTCCTTGTTCACCGGCTCCTGGCGTGTTTCCACGCCCAGCACCGTGCCCACGAGTTCTCTGCCCTCGGCCAGCTTCAGCGACACCTCTGCGCCACGCAGCCGCCCCAGCAGCGCCTGCATGCTCGGGTCGTCCGAGATGTCCACCGCGAAGCTGCTCAACCGCTTGCTGAGCGGTTCCTTGCTCCCGTAGCTCACGCCCTCGATCCGGCCCTGACCCTTCGACAGGTCCAGAACGATCATCGACTTCAGGATGTCGTTGATCTGCTTCGTGTCGAACCGCAGTTGGACGTTCGCGTCCCCCTCGATCAACCCACGACGTTCGAACGCTCCAACCCCCGACCGGTACAAGGTGATCCGTCGAAGCGGGAGCTTCGAGGCTGCCTGGTCCGCCGCGGCAGTCACCCCACCATTCTCCTGCCCGTAGGCCGGGACGATTCCCACAACCAGACCGGCTGCCGCGACCAGAGCAAAGCTCAACATTGATTTCATCGGGAGTCCTTTCAAAGCGTGCCCCTACCGTCACCCGTTCTAGACAACTGTACTGCCAATTGGTTCACCGCGCTCGGGTGCTGTGACACCGCCGTGACAGTCCAAGCCCCGTACAGTCACCGCCGATGACCTCAATCCCGCTCCCTCAGGCCCCGTCCCCCTCCCGCCGCGATGAACTCGCTCGCTCCCTCGCGACCCACATCCGAGGGCAGGTCCGGTTCGACCAGCACGACCGGATGCTGTACGCCACCGACGCGTCCCTCTACCAGGTCGAGCCGATAGGGGTCGTCGTTCCTGCGGACACAGACGACGCCCGAGCGGTCGTTGATTTTTGCGCTCGTCACTCCCTGCCGCTGCTCCCGCGCGGAGGCGGCACCAGCCTCGCCGGCCAGTGCACCAACCACGCGGTGGTCATGGACCTAAGCGTCAACTGCCGGTCGATTCTGGAACTCGACACCTCCGCCCGTCGGGTGCGTGTCGAGCCGGGCATCACCGTGGACGATTTGAACGACAGCATCGCCGGGTCGGGACTCTTCTTTGCTCCGGATCCCGCGACAAGCAGGCACGCGAACATCGGCGGGTGCATCGGCAACAACGCCGCGGGAGCACGCTCCATCCGCTACGGGCGAACGAGCGAGAGCGTCGTCTCGGTCGACGTGGCCCTCGCCGATGGCCGACCGGCTACGTTCGGAGCGGGAACCGACCGGCTGGGAGCCGCGGAACGGGAAGTCACGATGGCCGTCTGCGACATCGTCGCACGCCACGCCCCGCTCATCGACGCGAGATTCCCCAAGACCGTCCGCCGCAACGCCGGATACGGGCTCGACATGGTCCTCGCGGGCATGCGCCGGGGCGGTTGGAACGGGGAGCCCGTCGATCCGGCCTCACGCCCAGCCTGGCTTGATCACGTCAACCTCGCCCACCTGCTCTGCGGCAGCGAGGGAACGCTCGCCGTCACCCTTGGGGCGACACTCGCGCTCCACCCTCGCCCAAAGTTCAAAGGCCTCGCCGTGCTCGGGTTCGCGGATCTCGACGAAGCGATCGCCGCGGTCATGCCGATCCTGACCACGACGCCAACGGCCGTGGAACTGCTGGACGACACCGTAGTGGATCTCGCCCGTGCGAACACCGAGTACCGCTCGTACGTCGATCTCATGCCCCAGCCGTCGAGCGGTGAGCTCAAGGCCGTGCTGTACGTCGAGTACTTCGCCGACTCCGCCGAGGAGATACAGACCGCGTTCACGCGGCTTTCATCGCTGCTCCCAGGTGTTGCCGTGCAGAAGCACACCGACGCCAACGCGATGCTCCGCGCGTGGAAGCTGCGCAAGGCGGGAGAACCGCTGCTGCACGGCATCCCCGGCCATCGCAAGCCCATCACGTTCATCGAAGACAACGCGATCCCCGTCGAGAATCTCACCACGTTCGTCAAGGAGCTCCGCGCGATCGTCGCGTCGTTCGGCACCCGGGCGGCGTACTACGCCCACGCGAGCGTCGGCGTGCTGCACGTGCGCCCGCTCATCGACATCCACGACGAGTCCGACCGGAAGATCATGCGAGAGATCGCCGTGCGTGCCGCGGACCTCGCGAAGTCCCTCGGCGGTGTCATGAGCGGGGAACACGGCGACGGAAGAGTGCGGGGGCCTCTGCTCGAGCGGTACTACGGCCCGGAGTTGATGGGCGCGTTCCGCGAGGTGAAGGCAGTTTTCGATCCGCAGAACCGACTGAACCCGGGCAACATCGTCGCGCCGGGTCCGATCGAGAGCATGACGTCCTCGCTCCGCATCATGCCTGTAGGCAGGCCCGTCGCAGTTCCCTCGGACATCAGCACCTACTACGACTATTCCTCTCAGCACGGCTTCGACGGCGCGGTGGAGATGTGCAACGGGGCCGGCGTGTGCCGCAAGAAGCAGGGCGGCACCATGTGCCCCTCCTACCAGGCAACCCTCGACGAGCGTCACTCGACCCGGGGCCGGGGCAACGCGCTGCGGCTCGCGATCACCGGACAGTTCGGACGCGACAACGCCTTCACAGACCCGGGCACATACGAAACACTGGACCTGTGCCTCTCGTGCAAGGCCTGCAAGACCGAGTGCCCCAGCAACGTCGACATCGCGAAGCTCAAGTCCGAGTATCTCGCGCAGAGGGCAAGAGTGTCCGGCGGTGCGCCTCTGGGTGCACGACTCATGGGGGCTATCCGCACGCTCAACAAGCTCGGCGCGGCGGCCCACCCTATCGCCAACGCCGTGAGTTCGTTGCAACCAGTCCGGGCTCTGATCAACGCCGTGCTCAAGATCCATCCCAAACGCTCGCTCCCCCACTTCTCCGCCCCGCTCGGCCGCGCATGGAAAGAGACTCACGCGGACGCCCCGAAGGTCGCGCTCTTCGGCGATTGCTTCAGCATGTACAACGAATCGGGCATCGGGCTCGCCGCCAAACGGCTGCTGGAAGCGTGTGGGTACCGCGTTGTTCTCGCGGACGCGGGCTGCTGCGGGCGTGCCAAGATCTCGCTTGGCCTCCTCGACGGCGCGATCAACGAGGCCGATGAGACCCTCGCCCGGCTCCAACCGCTCGTCGAAGACCCCGCGTGCGTCGCCATCCTCTTCAGCGAGCCCTCGTGCCTCTCCGCGATCAAGGACGACTGGCTCACGCTGAAACTCGCCACGCCCAAGGCCCTCCGCGAGCAACTCGCGGCAAAGAGCTTCCTCACCGAGGACTTCATCCATCGCGCATGGGATCAGCACCCGACCAAACCCACCTTCCAGGCCTCCGATCTTCGCGGCCGGGTCATGCTCCACGGCCACTGCCACCAGAAGGCTCTGTGGGGAGCAGAGTCCAGCGCAGCCCTGATCCGCAGGGCCGTGGGTGATCGCCTCAGCATTCTCGACACCGGATGCTGCGGCATGGCCGGATCGTTCGGGTACGCCGAGCACCGCTTCGACCTGTCCAATCGGATCGGTGAGTTGTCGCTCTTCCCCGCGGCCCGCGCGATGAAAGAGCACGATGTGCTGCTCGCCCCCGGAACAAGCTGCCGTCACCAGGTGCGCGACGCCACCGCCGCACAGCCGCTGCATCCCGTCGAGTTCCTCGCTTCACTTCTTGGCTGATGCGGCGTCCGCGGACTTACTCGCAACCACCATCCCGTCGTGCCGCAGCGTGAAGATCGCCAGCGCTCCGATCCCGATGATGAGCAGCAGATCAGCAACGTTGGACACGTACGGCCAAACTTCGGGGTTACCGCCCGGCCACTTCAGCCCCCACGGCAGCAGCTTCCCGGGCAGCGGGTGGATGAAATCGCGAACACACGCGAACTTCAGGCGGTCGTACAGATTGCCGATCCCGCCCGCGAGGACGAGCCCGATCGCCGCGTGAGCCAACCGCATCTTCGCCGTCGTCCACGAACGGAAGAGCATCATGCAGAACGCAATCGCTGCAACCGTGAAGACCACAAACACCCAACGCTTGCCAGCCCCCATCCCAAAGACAGCACCCGGGTTCAGCACCAGCGTGAAATCGAGCCATCCGGGAACCACGTTCATCGGCGGGTGCGGCGTGATCAGCGAGTACAACCGCTCAGGCCCGACCGCCAGAACATCGGCACGGTCCACCCTCACCGGCACCCCGGCGATCTTCTCAAACGCCAGGTGCTTCGACCACAGATCCGCGGCAAGGCCAACAATCGTGACCGACAGCAGCGTGGCCCAGGCACCAACAGACGTCCACGCGCTCTGCGCGGGAGGTTGGGTACTCGACGTGGCGATCGTCATGGCCTGTCATCACCCACGGAGGTGTTGACGCTCCATCTCGCGCGCCGCCTCGATGGAGTACCGAGCCCACGGCAGTTCTTCGAGCCGCTCGAGGCTGATCGGCTTCCCGGTCAACTCGCAAACTCCGTAGGTGCCGTTCTCGATGCGCTTGAGAGCTTCATCGATCTCCCGGATCAGCTTGCGGTCCGCTGCCGCGAGGTCGAGCGAGAGCGCCTGGTCGTAGGCCTCGCTCCCCTGCTCGGCGAGGTGCTGAGGCATATTGGAGAGCGAACCACTCTGCCCGCGCAGAGCCTCGTTCTCCATCGTCGCCACATCACCCACCAGTTCCGCCCTCTTCTTGATCAGGATCTGGCGGTACTTCTCGATCTCTTTCTTCCCGAACGGAGACTTCGCCTTGGGCGCATCGGCCCCGCCGTCCTCACCCTTGGGCGAGCCGAGCGGCCGAATATGCGCGGCCTTGGGACCCGATGGAATTAACGGCCGACGGATCGGATTCTTCGGATCCATCAACCGACCGACGCTCGCCGGGATGTACGAGTGCGCCGGCGGCTTAGCCGGGGGCTTCTTCATGGGCTTGGGGGTCACGATCGTGATCCCCTTGCGCCCGGTACCGGGGCCGGTAGCCTTGGGCTCGGCCGCGGGTGCCTCGACCGGCTTGGCGGCGGGCTTGGGAGCAGGCTTGGCTTCTGCCTTGGTCTTGGGCTCGGGCTTGGGCGCCGGCTTGGAAGTCTTTGCTGGAGCAGGCTTTGCCTTCTCCTTCAAGACTGGCTTTTTGGCCGGCTTTGCAGCCTTGGCGGCGGGCTTTGCCACCGACTTGGCTGGCTTGGCGGCGGGCTTGCTCTTTGGTTTGGACTTCGGTTCGGCTTTTTTGGCCACGAGTGCCCCCGGGGGTCGTTGGGCGCCTGATCTGTTCGGGGGAATGGCCCCGTGCCTTTCCCTAACCCGGCCTCACATCCGTTATTGGGCCGAAAAATAGGACGGCCGACGGCCTTTGTCAAAGGTCCGGAAACTCTGTCGGTTATACGGCCAAGCAGTTGCCCTGGCTGGCAGAGATTATTTCTCTGAGAAACTCCCCATCCGCCGGTACCGCTGGTAGCGGGCTTCGAGGAGTTCCTCCACCGGGCGTTCCTTGAGCTTCTGGAGGTTGGTCACGATCCACTGCTGCAGGTTGGCCGCGGTCGACTTGGGGTCGCGGTGGGCGCCGCCGATGGGCTCGGGGATGATCTCATCGACGATACCGAGCTCGATGTTGTCCTTGGCGGTGAGCTTGAGGGACTTTGCCGCGGCGGAGTTGGTCTGCTCGTTGGCTTCTTTCCAGAGGATTGCGGCGCACCCCTCGGGGGAGATGACGCTGTACCAAGAGTACTGGAGCATGGCGACTCGGTCGCCGACGGCGATGCCCAGTGCCCCGCCGGAGCCACCTTCGCCGATGACGACGGACACGATGGGGGTGCGGAGTCGGCTCATCTCGAGCATGTTGACGGCGATGGCTTCGGCCTGGCCGCGCTGCTCGGCACCGAGGCCGGGGTAGGCGCCCGGGGTATCGACGAGGGTCACGACGGGAACGCCGTATTTTTCGGCCATTTTCATCTTGAGCAGGGCCTTGCGGTACCCCTCTGGGTGGGCACAACCGAAGTGACAGGCGATCTTCTCGCTGGTCTCCTTGCCCTTCTGGTGACCGATGACCATGACCTTGAGGGGACCGATGCGAGCGAATCCGGTGACCAGCGCGGGATCATCGCCGA
>JBIKMF010000178.1:0-8015 GCA_044359425.1 Phycisphaerales bacterium | reverse complement strand
CGGTGCAGGGCGGGGCGTAGATGCCCTGGGCGTTGAAGGAGGAGACGGGTTCCCACTCGCCGTCGCCGTCGGTGTCGGCTTCGATGATGATGGTGAAGGTGGTGGTGACGTCGGGCAGGGCCATCTGCAAGGAGACTTCGACGACTTCGGTGCCGCCCTGCTGGAGGTTGAGGGTGCGGAGGACGGGCTGGCCGGGAGGCAGGCCGTTGAGGCTGATGTACTCAACGTCGGGCTCCATGTCCGGGCCGATGGAGCGGAGGCGGAGCGGGGCCTGGAGCGGGCCGCCGGAGGTGTTGATGAGCGCGAAGCGGGTGCTGGTGCCGAGATCGAGCGGCACGCGGAGGATGGTGTCGGTGAGCACGGGGTTCAGCACCGCGCACAGGTCGCGACGGTCCTGCACGGAGCCGCGGCCGATCATCGTTTCACCGGTGGAGGTGTTGGTGGCGACGAACTCGTAGCAGGAGGTCAGACCGGCGGCGGTGAGGCCGGCGGGGCGGTCGATCACGACCGGGATGTTGACGCAGGTGTTGGCGGCGATGGTGATGGGGAAGACGGCGGAGGTCGTGAAGGTCGTCGGGCCAGCGACGGAGCAGCCGGGGCCGGCGGCGAGGCCGGAGAAGGAGCCGATGTAGGTCTGCGGGATGGCGTGGTTGTTGCAGATGGTGACGTAGGTGGAGACCTGCTGCTGGTTGAGGCAGAAGGGGGTGTCCCAGTTGGTGGCGACGGTGTCCTTGCACTTACCGGCGGCGGCGGCGGTGAAGAGGCCCATGACTTCGGCGGGCGTGAGGGCCCGCTTGAAGATCTCGAGCTCGTCGAGGCAGCCGCGGAAGTAGCCGTCGTTGCTGAAGGAGCGGCGGCCGATGAGCAGGGGGCTGCTGTTGTCGACGTTGCCGGGGCGGCAGGTGGGGTCGAAGGTGGCGACGGGGACGCCGTCGACATAGAAGCGACCGCCGGTGGTGGAGTTGCGCTGAACGGTCACGGCGACGAGGTGCCAGTTGCCGTCGGCGACGAAGCCGGCGACACCGGAGCCCCAGTTGGTGCAGGCCGCGGTCGGGTTGCAGGCGCAGGAGCCGCTGGGACCGGCGGCGTCGGCGAGCTGGAGGCCGAGCTGGCCGTTGGCGATGTAGAAGGAGTAACCCTGGACGCGAGGGGTGTTGACGCGCTTGTCGCAGATGATTTCGACGCCGTTGGTGCTGGTGGTGCGGATCCAGGCGTCGATCGAGAAGTCGCCGGTGCCCAGGTCGATGGAGGGGGCGTCGGGAACGCGGACGCGGTCGTCGATGCCGTCGAAGCAGAGTGCTCCGGCGACGACGCCCGGGGTGGGCGTCGGGCCGCCGGCCCAGAAGCCGTCGTTGTTGACGACGATGTCGTTGGCGCGGGGGCCGGCGAGTTCATCGAAGGGGAACCAGGCCCACATGCCGCCGGGGGGACGCACGCAGGGCGTCGGGCAGGCGTCGGTGCGGCGGGTGTCGCCGGGGGTGGACTGCCACTGGAAGGTGAAGAGCTCGGGGCGGTCGACGGGCGGCATCTGGAAGTTCACGACCGGCGGGGGGACATCGTTCTGCGGGAGATCGATGAACCGCTGGCAGACTTCGGTGGAGTCGCCGGTGGGGCTGGTCTCGACGAGGTAGTAGTCGTTGATGCCCGAGCCCCACGAGTTGGTGAAGCCGCTGAGCGCGAGGACGCCGGCGGGGGTGACGTCGATGGACTCACCGATGTCGGTGCCGGGGCCGCCGTAGACGGAGCACCACTGGAAGTTGCCGGCGAAGCCGACCTTCAGCATGGAGGCGCCGTTGTTGGCGATGTTGGCGGTGGTGCCGCCGACGATCACGCTGCCGACGGTGTCGGCGTTCTCGATCGCGTTGTTCGCGAGGAAGTTCTGGTACTGCCGGTACCACGCGAGGTTCGCGTTGAGGTCGGTGCGGAAGACGAACGAGCTGTTGTTCGCGCCGGCGGCGTTGGAGCGCTGGCCGGTCACAAACAGCGTCGACTGAACGCCGGGAACAAGGTTGGTCCCGAAGTCGGGGATCTGGGCCGGGCCGATGGTCCGGGCCAGAACGAAGTTGCCCATGTTGTCCGAGCGGCAGACCACCGTGTCGGTGTCGGCGAGGCCCTGGCGGCTCGTGTAGCCCGTCACCACCAGGCTGCGATCCGGGAGTTCGTGCACGTCCGTCAGCGACGCCCACGTGGTCGCGCCGAAGCGGCTGTCCTGGTACACGCGGGAGAAGACCACCGCGCCGGCGTTGGTCGTCCGCGTCATCACAAAGCCCTGCGCGGCAACGCCCGGGGCCTGCAGTCGGCTCGTCATCACGAACTCACCGTTCCCGCAGACGGTAAGGCCGGTCGGACCGGCCGCGCCGCCAACGAACGGAGTGCCCGTGTACGCACGCGCCCAGATCAGGTTGCCCGCGGCATTGACGCGTGCCAGCGCGGCCCCGAAGCCCAGGGGGCTGCTGTTGGTTTCACCCGCGACGATGTACCCGCCGCCGAAGGCAGCCGGAACTTCCTCGACGCGGTTGGCGCTGTCGCGACCCTGGCCGCCGAAGACGCTGTCCCACTGGAAGAGCCCATTGGCATCGACCTTCACGAGGTACATCTGGATGTTGCCGTTGATGTTCCGCGAGCCGGCCATCAGGTAGCCGCCGTCGCTCGTGTTGATCACCGACTCGGCCCGCTCGTCAAAGCCGAGGCCGTAGGTGTTCTGAAACTGACCCTGGGCAGTGGCCGCCAACCCCGCCGCGGCCAGACATGCGAATACGCCGTACTTCATAGGACCCCAATTCCCTTTCTCTGATCCCAGGTCCCATTGCGACCGTCGCTCGTGGCCCGGAGATCCCTCTGCGTAGTCCGCCAACGGAAACGACCCCAAGTTACTCACGCAAAAGGTCCCGTCACTATGGAATTCACCCGGATCCCGTCGTTTTCCCTGTCTGTAGGGGTGATAACACAACCAGCACCCCGTGGGGCCCGGCTGTGCCGCCTTCGTTGGCTTTCGTGCGTTACTTGGGTGCCGCGAGCTTCTTTTCGATCGCTCGGGCCAGCCGCACGGCGAGGTCGTCGTCGCGGGTGGTTGCGACTTCGTACTGAGGCCACACGCCGCGGTCGGACATCGCGGGGTCGAGTGTGCCGCTGGACATGGAGATCACGCGCGGGTTGGGCCGGAGGCTGTAGTTCTGCATCCGGTACACCACGACCTCGACGCGACCGGTGCGCGGGGTATCGGGGGTGGCGTGGGGGGGGTCGAAGGTGATCCGCACCCGGCGGTTCTGGTGGTTGATCGTGTCGCTCAACTCGGCCCGGACGGTGCTCTGCTCGGCGTCCCACGGCGTGAAGAGCCCCGACGACCCCTTCGCGTCCGTCGAGAGCACGCCCTCCTCGGCGTCGACCCGCTCGAGCGCGAACCGGTACTCCCGCAGGACCTCGCGCCCGGCGAGGAAGGCGTCCGGGTACGTGCCCGCGCCCACCTCGAACGTCGGCGGACCCTTGGCCCGACATCCGACGAGACCCATCGCGCCCACCAACAGGATCATCAGCCCGCTCTTCATGCCTTCAGCATAGCGAACTACCCCGCCCGGCACGCCCCGCTCCCGCGTTCGGGCCTCGATCGGTGCGGTTTTTCCGGTTTACGCCCCCTTCCCGCCGATACTCACCCGTCCGCCCGGAGGGCGGGCTGTCGCCGCGCGCGGCAGCACCAGCACGGAGGCCCCCATGCTCAACGCTCCACGTTCCCGTCCACACGCCCTGCTCGCGGCACTCGCGACCATCCCCCTCCTGCACGGCTGCGGCTCATCCTCCAAATCCGGGCCCTCAGACGGCGTCAACACCTCTCTTATGGCGCTGGGCTCCGGCGAGGCCGACGGCGTGCTCATCGCCAACCCGAAAATCAACGACCGCCCGATGAGCGTCGAAGAGACCCTCCTCGCGAACGCGGAGTTCATCGAGCAGCAGTACGCCGAAGCGATCCGACGCAAGCAGGCCGCCCCCACCCCTTCGCCCTCCGCTTCCCCGTCCGACGCAGCCGCTTCTGAGGCCTCCACCGGACTCAGTTCCCTCGCCGCAGCAACCCCCCAGGCCATCACGCAGGATCCCTACGTCCTCGGTCAGGCCGACGAAGCCTGGTCGCGCGAGGCCGCCGCGGCCACGCCTCCGCCCGCCAACCCCTCCACCACCGTCTCTCCCACCGCGACCCCCTCCAGCTCCCAGGCCGCCGACGCCACCAACGCCAGCAAACCCCCCACCAGCACCAACGACGACAAGGTCGTCGCGCTCGCGGCACGCGTCGCGACATTGATCCGCGACCGCCCGGTCGACGGTTCGCAAGTCATGCCCGAAGCCGTTGCGCTCGCGATGATCGAATCCCTTCAACCGGGCGCGCTCCGCGGGCTCGACACCACCGGCGCGCTGCTCAACGCCAGGCTCAACGCCGAGGACCGCGCGACGCTGATCGCGGCACGCGACCGCGTTGCCTCCACGCCCGCCGCGAGCAGCGAGGAGATCCGCACGGCACTCGCGCAGATCGCCGCGCCGTCGGAACTCAAGATCCCGCAGGTTCGCCTGTGCATGCGTGTGCGCGGGTTCGGCCAGTATGACGCGTTCCCGACCAGCGCGTTCCCCGCGGGCAAGGGCTCGAAGGCCATTGTGTACACGGAGATCGACGGGTTCACCACGCGTCCCGCCCGACGGGGGGATCCGATTGCCGCGGGCAGTGACGTGGCGGAGCAGGTGTCGGTGGAACTCGAGCAGTCGCTGACGCTTTTCCAGCAGGACGGGTACCAGGTGTGGCACCGCCCGCCGCAGCGTGTGATCGAGACCAGCCGCGTGAAACGTCGCGATTTCTACCTTATTCAGATCATCGAGCTGCACCGATCGCTCGCGATCGGACGTTACAACCTCAAGGTGACGCTCAAGGATCTTAACTCGGGCGCGGTGACCGAATCGATGATACCCGTCGAGATCACGGGGCAGTAAGAAAGAGCTAGAATAGTGCGCCATGACCGCGCACTCGGCCTCAGGATGGATTGAACGTTTGTACGACGAGCTGTACGCTCAGGCCGAGCGGTCCATGCGCGCCGAACGCGACGGCCACACGCTCCAGCCGACCGCGCTCGTCAACGAAGCCTTTGTGCGCCTCGCCAGCAGCTCCAACCCCGCGTGGCAGTCCAAGGCCCACTTCCTTGCGGCCGCCGCGACCGTATTCCGCCGTGTTCTGGTCGATCACGCGCGCCGCCGCAACGCCGACAAGCGATCGCCGGGCCTCAGCCTCGTGGCACTGGACGACTCCGAACCCGCGGCGCCCGATCGCCAGCTTGATCTCGTCTGTCTTGACGAACTGCTGACCAAACTCGAGGTCGTGGACGCCCGCTCGGCCCGGTTCGTGGAGCTCAAGTTCTTCGGCGGCCTCACGCACGACCAGATCGCCGAGTTTCTCGGGGTTTCCCTCTCCACCGCCGAGGCCGACTGGCGTTTCGCCCGGGCCTGGCTGGCCGAAAGGCTCTCGGACGATGGACCCCCTTGCACGGTGTGTTAGACTCCCTGCGTGCGTGCCGTCAAGCTCAAGCAAGTCTTCCTCGGTGCCCTCGCCGTTCCTCCCGGCGATCGTGATGCCTATATCAAAACCGCTTGCGACGGCAACCAGGCCCTCATCCGCGAAGTGAAGTCCCTCATCGCCCGCGACAGCGACTCCTCCGCGCTCCGCAGCGATCAACTCTGGTCCATCGTCGACCACGTCCCCGCCGATACCGGTCCCGCCGTGAGCAACGGTGAACGCATCGGCGACTACGAGATCGTGAGCGTCCTGGGTGTCGGCGGCACATCCACCGTGTACGCCGCTACACGCCCGGGCCTCGACGCCCCCGTCGCCCTCAAGCTCCTGCAGCGCACCGCGCCCTCCGAGCGCGAACGCTGGCGCTTCGAGCACGAGGTCCGCCTCCTCTCTCGATTGGATCACCCCGGCCTCACCCGCGTGCGCGACTTCGGTGTCGACGCCATCTCACGCCCCTTCATCGTCATGGACCTCGTCGTCGGTCTCCCCTTCGCCGCCGCGACCCGCAAGCTCCCCCGGCGCGACGCCCTCAACCTGCTCATCGCCGTCTGCGAGGCCGTTCAACACGCGCACCAGCGCGGCGTGATTCACCGCGACCTCAAGTCCGCCAACGTGCTCGTCACCCCTGCAACCCCGAACGAGCCCTCGCGCGCCGTCGTCGTCGATTTCGGCATCGCCCGCGCCCACGATCACCTCGCCGCCCAGGCCACGCTGCCGGGCGTTGTGCTCGGCACCCTTGGAACCATGGCGCCCGAGCAGGCGCGTGGCGACTCCGCCGCGATCGACACCCGCACCGACGTTTGGGGCCTGGGTGTCCTGCTCTTTGAGCACCTTACCGGTCGCCTGCCTCTGGGCTCACCCGGAAAGTCTCCCGGTGAACTCGCCTCGTGGCTCCACAGTGCGCAGTGCGAAGAGCCCCGCCGCGCACGCGCCCTCGCGCCGGACACACCGCCCGATCTCGACGCCATCGCGGCTCGCGCCCTCGCCCCGAGCCCCCCGGACCGCTACGCCTCGCCCTCCGAACTCGCCGACGACCTTCGCCGCTTTCTCGACGGACGGCCCACCATCGCCCGTCCTCCGAAAGCCCTCGAACTCGCGCTCCAGTGGACCCGACGCCACCGCGTCGCGGTTGTGCTCGTTTCGGCCGGCGCACTCCTCCTTACCACCGCCGCCGTGAGCGCCGTGAGCGCGTGGCGCGCCGACCGTCGCGAGTATGCGCGTTCCATCGAGAACTACGCCTTCCTCCTCGATCGACTCGTCGACGACGCCGCCAAACGCGCCGCCACCCGCGACTTCCGCGCCCGCATCGTCAACGAAGCACTCCAACGGATCGAGAACGACGTCCTCCGCAAACCAAACGATCCCGATCTCCGCGCTCTTCGCGGCAAGGCCCTCCAGCATGCCGCCGAAATCGCGGCGCAGAGCGGCGATTTCGAGTCCATGCGGGATTTGTACCGGCGCTCCCTCGAAGACCGCCAGTTCCTCGCGGAGTGCCGCCCCAACGACCCACGCGCTCAACTCGAGCTCGCCACGCAGATCGTCCGCGTCGGGGACCGCGCTATCCCCGACGAGAAACCATCCAAGCTCGAACGCTACCGCGCCGCCCACGAGATGTACCTCGCCATCGCCCGCGACAACCCCGACTTTATCTCCGCCCACACCTCCCTCGGCTGGAGCTTCGAGCGCCTCGCCCACCAATCCCGCGGCATCGACCCCGGCACCCACCTCACCCTTCTCGAGCAACGCGCCATCCTCGCCCGCGACCTCGTCACCCGCTTCCCCGCCAACCCGGAAGTCCTCTACAACCTCGCCGAGGCCGAGGCACTCCTGTCCTCTTGTTTTGAGCCCTACTCCGAAGACCATCTCTGCTTCGCGCAGTCCGCACTCACGGCCGCCGAACGCATGTTCGCCGTTGCCCCCGAGGACCGTCGAAGCGTTCACGCCTACGCCCGGGCGCTCGCACGCATCGCCGGCTGCGAACTGCTCGCGGGCCACGACGCCAAAGCCCAAACCCTCGCGGACCGGGCCACCGCCGTCGTTCACCCCATCTGGGAAGCCGACCCCGACGACCACTTCGCCCGCTGGACCATGCGCGATACCACCGGTCGCCAGATGCAAGTTGCCATCGCACGGCGCGACTTCACCGCCGCGCTCGCGGCCGCCAACGAAACCATCGCCGTCCTCGAGCGCTGCTTCGCGATCGACGCCTCAGATCCTCAGGTCCACACCGACCTGCAGAACTACCGCAACCACCGCGACCACATCCTCGCCAACATCCGCGCCGCCAGCCCCACCCAGTAACGGTTATCGGGCTACGCAAACTGACACACTGTTGTCAGTGAGCGGCACGCCGCGACGCCTCCGTGCGCGCATTTTCAGGTATACCAAACAAACTCCATTTACCGCATCCTCCCACGCGTAGATCATCCCCGCGGGGCCGCAGTTTGGCCCCCGAAAGGAGTCTCTCGTGGGA
>JBIKMF010000177.1:0-8055 GCA_044359425.1 Phycisphaerales bacterium | reverse complement strand
CCTGGGCGTTCGGCTGATTCTCGACTGCGCGGATGCTCTTCCATTTGGCGACGGGGATGAAGCCGAGGGCCATGATGGCGAGCTGAGAAATGCCGAACAGGAGGAGGTAGAAGACGGCGGAGTCCATAAAGCCGTAGGAGTGAAGGCCGACGCCGAGCATGTTGGTGCCGAACCAGGACCAGGCGGTGACGATGTTGCCGAAGACGGCGAGCACGGCCATACCTCGGTGCTTGATCATGCCGCCGAAGCGGGCGTGGAGCATGATGAGGTGCAGGAAGACGATGAGTGCGGCGCCGTTCTCCTTGGGGTCCCAACCCCAGAAGCGACCCCAGGACTGGTCCGCCCAGATGCCGCCCAGAACGGTGCCGACGAAGCTGGTGAGGCAGGCGAAGCAGGTGACGCCGTAGATCATCTTGGGGAGGGCGGCGAGGGCGTCCTGGCCGAGCCGTTTGGTGAGGGCGCCGACGATGAGGTAGCCCGCGGCGATGAAGCCTGCGAGGAAGGTCGCGGAGTAGCCGATGGTGATGACGACGACGTGGGTGGCGAGCCAGAAGTTGGAGTCGAGGACGGCCTGCATCATCTGCATGGTGTCGCCGCCGGTGGAGAGGTTGTGCGCGACGATGAGGGTTGCGAATCCGATGAGGGCGGCGACAGCGTTGCCGATGCCGAGGCGGGCGAACCACTCCGCGGCGACGGCGAGGGGGATGCAGGCCCAGCCGATGAAGATCGCGGAGGAGTAGAGGTTGGTCACGGGCGGGCGGCCCTGGAGGTAGACTCGAGCGGCGATACCGATCGTGTGGACGGCGAAGGCGAGCACGATGACGAGGAAGGCGGAACGTGTGAGGGAGCGGCTCCAGTCGGAAGCACCGCCGGTGCGGGTGAGGAAGCCGAAGCAGGCGAGGATGAACGCGAGGAGGTAGAGCGCGGCGGTATGGGAGAAGGGCTGCGCGATGTTGAAGATCTCTTCGGCCCGTGCGAGTCGGGTCTCCTTGGGGAGAACGTCGTCGAGGCGTTTGGCGTAGGCGTTGACGGTGGAGTTGAAGTCCTCGGGCTTTGACTCCTTCGCGGCGAAGAGGAGGGAGACGATGGCCTGGGTGGATTCCTGCTGCTGGAGCTGTGGGTTGCTGAGGATCGCGGCGAGGGGTTGCCACTCCTCGCCTTGGGTCATGGGGGCGATGGTGAAGGGGGCTCGGCCGAGGCGCACCTCCTGGTAGATCATCAGCTTGTTGAAGAGGTCGAGGACGCTGCGCTGGAAGAGGTCCTGGTCGCGACGGGCGACTTCCTGGGCGCGGTTGGCCTGTTCTTCGATCTTGTCGAGGTGGGGGCTGATTTCCTTCAGGCTGAAGCGGATCTGCTTGGTATCGGTGATCCCGAGCATGCTTACGAGTTCGGGGTGGTCGATGCGGAAGACGCGGCGCTCATCTGCGCGATCGGGGTTGGCGAGCATCTCGAGGTACCACTCGATCGCCGGGATCTGGCGGGCGTGGGCTTTGACGTCGCCGTTCGCGGGTTCGTCGACGGTGAGGGTCTGCCTGCCCGAGAGGGTGAGAAGGGTGGTGCGAGAGAAGGAGTCGAGTGGCTTGACGCGGCCGTCGGCGAGGACGGGGAGTCGGCCGAGGGTCTCGACGTCTTCCTTCGCTTCGCTCTTGATGTGCCGGAAGGGCAGCGACAGTACGTAGAGCAGGCAGAGCCCGGCGACGATCCAGGGGAGACGCGACTTCACGAAGTTCATTTCACGTTCCTCTTGATGGGGGCGGCGAGTCGAACGCCGAAGTGGATGAGCAGGCCGATGGTGACGAGCCCGCAGGAGAAGTACGGCAGGAGCCACCCGGGGTTGCGGACGACTTGCAGGATGGTGGTGGTGTCACCGGGCTTGAAGGAACTCTGGTAGAAGGTCTCGCCCGCGTGGCGGAGGGGGTTGTTCATGTAGATGAGGACCTCGCGGTCGACGTTGCGAGCGGGGTTCTGGAGGCGGACGAGGCTCGAGAAGTTGCGCGGGGTGTTGGTGCCGACGAATCGGTCGTGGCGGAAGTCGATCAGCGAGAGCGTGTAGGGCTTGTAGGTGCGGCGGAAGCGCAGAGATACGTCGTATGACTTGCCGCCGACGCTGATCGGTTGGCTGCCGACGAGCCCGACGGAGACGAGGTAGGTGCCCAGTGACTTGCCCTCGGCCATGATCTTGACATACGCGCTGGGCACGTCAACGGTCGCGCCGTCGACGCCGGTGGCCTCGGGGATCCGCACGGCGGCGATCTGCTTGCCAAGACCGGTGTCCGCTCGATCGAGCTGCGCCCTGGTGGCCTGCATGGGGCCGAGGAGGCCGGAGTTGGGCATCCACTCCAGCACTTGGATCGTGAACGGGAGGCGTGGATCGGAGATCGAGGGCATCGAGGCGAGCATGCCCTGGGGCACCACGACGACACGATCGGAGGTCGGGTCCGATGGGTCGACGACGGCGAGTTCGCTCTCGCGGATGTCCTCGATGAAGTTCGCGCTCTTGCCCTCCTCGATCGTC
The DNA here is from genome assembly GCA_044359425.1 of Phycisphaerales bacterium. Classification (GTDB taxonomy): domain Bacteria; phylum Planctomycetota; class Phycisphaerae; order Phycisphaerales; family UBA1924; genus JBEIUO01. The sequence goes on along the minus strand of JBIKMF010000177.1, from coordinate 5,540 downwards.
ATGTTGCCTTCGTCAGCGGCGATGCCGGTGACAAACTCGCCCACGAGCAGGAGGATCACGCCGGCGTGCGAGATGATCACGCCGATGCGTTTGGTCGACCATGTGAACCGGATGACGAACGCGGCGGAGAGGTTGACGAAGAGCAACAGGCCGAGGGTCAGGCCGCCCGGGAAGGGAATGGCTCCTGGGATTGTGAGCAGGCTCCGCGGGAAGAAGAGCTGGAAGGGAACCCATACCGCGATCGACCGGAAGTAATCGTCGACGACGGTCCAAATCCCATTCTCCACCTGCGCGAGGGTTCCGGCAAGCGTGAGGAACATGCCTGCTGCGAGGATGAAAACGGTGAGGCGGAGTGAGGCGAGGGGTTCGATGAATGACTTGATGTTCATTTACTTCGGTACTCCGGCTGTTCCGACCTCGCGGACGAAGCGCTCGAACTCGGGCTTGGCGGGGTCGGTGACGGGTGCGTCGCCGCTGAGCTTGAAGAACCAGGTCTGGGCACCTTCGGGAACGATCGCGGCGGACATGGCGCGGGCCCCGGTGGCGTCGCGCAGGTGGATGAGGATGGCACCGTTGCCGAGGTCGGTGGAGGGCTGGTCCGCCAGCGTGGCGACGGGCGGAAGATCGAGCTGGCCACGCCAGCGGTTGATGTTGGAGAGCGGGCCGCCGCCGTCGCCGAGAAGGCTGGTGAGTGTGACGCGGCCGGAGCCGTTCGTGCCGATGAGATCGAAGGCTGCGACCGCGATTCCGGAGGGGTCGGGCGCGGCTTGCCACTCGGTGGGAGACTTCCAGACCACTGAGCGATTGAGGACGCCAGATTCGGTGTTCGGTCGCGGCTGGTCGGGGAGGGACTCAGCACCAGTGATCGGGGGGTGGTCCGCGGGGATCGCCGGCTTGCCGATCGGGGGGTGATCCGCGGGGAGGCCTCCCGCGGGTGCGGGTTGGGGTGCGGGCGCTGGGGTGGCGCCGTCCGCAAGGCGGAAGGTCTTGGTGAAGGCCGCGAACTCGTCCTGGAGCTTGGTCGCGGCGTCGGCGGGTGCGGTGCACTTGGCGAACCAGGTCTTTCCGTCGCCGGGTGTGATGATGGCGGCGAGCATGTCGGTGCCGCTGCCGCCGACGATGCGGAGGTTGGAGACGGTGGTGCCGCCGATGGTCTCGGTCTTGAGGGAGGGGAGGATCTCGGCTTCGGTGGCCTGGGGGAGGCCCAACTGTCCGCGCCAGCGGTTGACGTTGGCGACGGTGCCGCCGACGTCGCCGGGGAAGGCGGAGATGAGAATCTGCTCCTCACCGGCCTGGATGGTGGCGAGTCGCATGGGTTCGTCTGTGGGGATTTCCTTCCAACCGGCGGGAAGGGTCCACTGGACGGCGAGTGCGCGGGGCGCCTGAGTAGGTGGGGCCTGGGGGCCGGCGGGGGCTGCCGTCGAGGGCTCTTTGGGGACCGAATAGGAGTGGATTTCCCGGCGGTCGCAGGAGGCGAGGAATGAGAGGGAGACCAAGGCGGCGACTCTCAGAGTTGCCGCGGGAGAGAGTGCGGTGATCATGCCCGAAGGGTAGGAGCCTGTGAGCGCGCGGTGCGGCCGGGGATCGCAGGGGAATCCCGCACTTTCGAGGAAAGGCGCGACGGGGAAACCCCGGCGACTACTTGGCTTGGAGCTGGGCCTCGATCTTCTTGATGAGGGCGTCCTCTTCGGCGGGGTCAAAGCCGACGGAGATGTCGAGGACCTTGCCGTTGGCGTCGATGAGGACGAGGGTGGGGATGCCGCTGATGCCGTAGGCGGTTGCGAGGTCGTCGCCCTTGAGGAGGCAGCCGTAGGTGAAGCCCTTCTTCTTCATGTAGTCGGCGGCGGCGGTGGGCTTTTCCTCCCAGGTGTTGACACCGATGATAGAGACCGGCTTGTCCTTGAAGTGCTCGTGGATCTTCTGGATGGAGGGCATGGCGGCCTTGCAGGGTCCGCACCAGGTGGCCCAGAAGTCGAGGAGGACGACGCGGCCTTTGAGGCTCGCGAGGGTGACTTCGGTACCCGCGGTGTCCTTGAGGGTGAAGGCGGGGGCGTCGTCGCCGGCGGCGACCTTGAGTTCGGGAGCTTCGTCGCCACCACCCATGGCGTCGAGACCGAGCGCGGCGGCATCGGCTTCCTCGGCGGTGAAGCCTTCGGGGGTGGGGAGGACGAAGGTGTCGTCGGCGGGCTTCTGGTTGAACTTGAAGTCGAAGTACTCGGACTCCATCGTGGCGGGTTCTTCGGGCATGCCTTCCATCTTCGGGAAGATGTACTCGAGCGTGATCTTGCGCAGGCCCTTGTCTTCGATGCCGATCCAGCGTGTGGACTTGACGGTGATGCGCTTGGGTTCGTCGGCCTTGGGAGCGGCTTCGGCGTCTTCGTCCTCGCCGCCCATGTCCATGTCGGGGAGATCCATGTACTCGGTGGTTTCGAGCACGTTGCACTGAACGCCGCCGGCCTTGTCGTCGGGCAGGATCTTGGCGGCGGAGAGGGTCATTTGAGGCATCATCGGATTGGATTCGAAGAGCCAGTTCGGCAGGAAGCCGAAGATTTCCGGCGGGGGCAGGGTGGGGGTGTCGCCGGCCTTCATGGTCAGGAGCTTTTTGGCTTCGAAGTCAACTTTTTGGATCTGTGCGCCGTTGCCCGCCCATTCCGCGGTGGGCTGGTTGTTGTCGCCAACGAGCTTGAAGTGGAACTTCTTGACGGGGATGCCGAGGGCTTCGGAGTCGATGGTGAAGGTGAGGTGGGCGGTGCCACCTTCGTCTCCGCCCATGTCGTCGGCCTTCATGACGGCCCGGTAGGAGACGTCGGAGATCTTGGAGCAGGCGGCGCGGAAGGCTTCGAGCATGGCCTTGGCCTCGGGCTGCACGGTGTCTGGTGCGGGGGCCGCATCGGCGGGCTTGGGAGCGGGGGCATCCTGGGCGAGGGCGGCGGGGAGGCCGGCGGTGAGTGCGAGTGCGAGGGCGAGGGCGAGGTTCCTAATCGTGTTCACGTGGGCCTTTCATGGGCGGGGGTTCGGATCAAAGGGTCGGGATTCGTACGAACAGAGTCGGTTGGAGTTTCGGCCGGGGACCAGAAAACGGCCGGAATCTGGTACCGTGACCCACACCCCTTACGGAGCGCACCATGGCCATGCCCAGTCCCGGAGTTCGGCCGCACCTGATCCTGAGCGATACGGAGGCGTTCATCGCGTTCGCGGTGGCGGGGCTTGGGGCGAAGGAGGTTCACGAGCGGGTTCGCATGCCCGGAGACCCGCGGATCATCCACGCCGAGGTCGAGATCGGTGGGACGTTGGTGTATCTGTGCGATGACTTTCCAGAGCACAACGGGGGAGCGTCGAGGCATCCGAAGGCGCTCGGAGGAGTGCCGATGCTGCTGCACCAGTGCGTGGCCAACTGCGACGAGGCGATGGCGCGGGCGGTCGCGGCGGGGGCGCGGGTTGTGATGCCCGCGGGGGATCAGTTCTGGGGAGATCGGTACGGGATCGTGGAGGACCCGTTCGGGTATCAGTGGTCGTTCAGCCACCGGCTCGGCTGATGGCGCGCGGCGTCGGAGCGACGGGAGGGTGAAGCGACGGTGGGGGTGCTCAGGCCGTGGGGTGGTCGGCGAGGGCGGTGGGGTGGGAGGGGCGGGTGTTCACGCGTTCGCCGGGCATGGGGCTGAAGCGGGAGCCGTACATCGGGACGCGGCGGTTGGCCTTGTTTCCGCCGAGGAGGGGGATGGCGACAAGGGCGAGAAGTGCAAGGGCGGCGTTGGCGGTGAGGGAGGCGATGACGCCGCGCTGATCGAAGTAGACCATGGTGCTGGTGACGACGACGATGGCGAGGCCGAGGGGGATGGCCATCTGCCAACCGGCCATCATGATCTGGTCGTAGCGGAGGCGGGGGATGGTCCAGCGGACGAGCATGGCGAAGCAGACGACGAGGGTGACCTTGCCGAGGAAGACGCCGAGCTTGATGAGGACCCCGAGGATGGTCATGTTGTCGGGCGAGGTGAAGTCGTTGAGGAAGGGGAGGAAGGGGACGTGGTAGCCGCCGAGGAAGAGGAGGCAGAAGAAGGCGGCACCGGTGAAGAGGTGGCTGTATTCGGCGAGGAAGAAGAGGGCGAAACGCATCGAGGAGTATTCGGTGTGGAAGCCACCGACGAGTTCCTGTTCGCACTCGGCGTTATCGAATGGGGCGCGGTTGCATTCCGCGAGTGAGGCGATGTAGAAGAGGGCGGCGAGGAGGGGCTGGGTGGCGATGAGCCAGCCGTTGTTGACCTGGTAGCGGATGATCTGGTCGGGGATGAGCGAGCCGACGATGAGGAGGACGGCGAGAAGTGCCATTCCCATCGGGATCTCGTAGGAGATCATCTGGGCGCTGGCGCGGAGGCTGCCGAGGAAGGAGAACTTGTTGTTGCTGGCCCAGCCACCGAGCGTGACGCCGTACACACCGACCGCGGCGATGGAGAGCAGATAGATGATGCCGACGCTGACGTGGATGCCGGTGACGTGAACGGGGCCGCCGGGGATGACGCCGCCGCCGAAGAACGGGATGTCGGGGCAATCGAAGGTGCCGCCCCACGGGATCACGATGAAGCCCATGAACGCGGGGATCACAACGACGGCCGGGGCGAGGGTGAAGAGGATCTTGTCGACGCGGTTGGGCGTGAAGTCCTCTTTCAGGATGAACTTGATGCCGTCGGCGAGGGGTTGGCCGAGGCCGATGCAGCCCTTCAGGAAGCTGAGGAAGGGGAGGCCGAAGTCAAAGCCCACGCGGTTGGGGCCGATGCGGTCCTGGATGTAGGCGCTGATCTTTCGCTCGAAGTACACGAAGTAGGCCACGCAGCCCAGCATCGTGTGCATGAGCAGGAAGATGGTGGCGGCCGACACGAGCAACTGGGCGGTGAGCCAGGATGGGGGTGTCATGCGGTGGGTCGTCTTCGGAGGGTCTGGGAGGGGCGGGAACGCGCGGCCATGCGCGACAGTCTTGGAAGGATAGGAGGAGCGGTAGGTCTTTGTGCAGGGACGGTACTCGGCGGGCGGAAAGGAATCAAGAGGCGTTTGTTCGGTAGATGAGAATCGGACCGGCGGGGGGGTAGAGGGGTATACTTGGCCCATGCTCCTCCGCTCGATGACCACGACGACGACCGAGACGACCACGGCCTAGGCCGCGGCGGGGAGCATTGCTCAAGCAGACCCTACGCCCGGCCCGATCAAGGCCGGGTTTTTCTTTTGGTGCCCATTTTCACGCGGAACGAGAACGCCATGCCCACGATTACGCTTCCCGACGGCAAGACCAAGTCCTTTGACAAACCCGTGACCGGCCTGGAGGTTGCCGCGTCGATTGGTGCGGGCCTCGCGAAGGCCGCGCTGGCGGTGGTGATCGACGGGGAGACCCGGGATTTGTCGTCGGTGATCGACCGGGACGTGAACCTGTCGATCGTGACGGCTCCGAAGGCGGGGCAGGCGACGGCGCCCGCGGCGTTGACGCTGATCCGGCACTCGGCGGCGCACGTGATGGCGGAGGCGATCCAGGACGTGATCGGCAAGGACGTGCA
>JBIKMF010000176.1:0-8077 GCA_044359425.1 Phycisphaerales bacterium | reverse complement strand
CCGAAAGCTCACCAACCCCCTGCCCACCCCCCAGGGCCGCTCCAGCAGCCAGTCGAAGTGGAACCCGCCCCCAGGCTCATCGTGCCGAAGAACCACCCACCGCGCGACAGATGACGCGCTCGAGTAGTTCCCTCCGGCTTCGTACCGCTCTAGCATCATCGCCCTCGGGACCACAGTCCCCTTCACCGATTGCTGGAGTGTACCCATGCGCCTCGCCGTCCAAGCCGTCCTCGCCCTCTCCGCCGCCATGCTGCTCACCGCCTGCAACGGCCAACGCCCACTCCACGTCCTCCACGACGACGCCCAGATCGCCGCCAAGGCCCGCAACTACGAGAAGGCCCGCGCCGACTTCGAGGAATACCTCAACCGCCGCCCCGACGACCCCGCCATCCGCTACGAACTCTCGCAGGTCTGCATGGGCCAGGGCGACTACAAGGAAGCCGTCCGCCAGCTCACCATCGCCTCCGACGTCCAGCCCCTCAACACCAAGTACATCGACGGCCTCGCCGAAGCCATGTTCCAGGCCGGCGAAAAAGACACCCTCACCAACTACCTCGCCCGCCTCTCCCGTGAACGGGCCGGCGTCGCCGACTACAACCGCCAAGGTGTCTACGCCGCCAAACTCGGCAACGTCGACGAAGCACAGCAGGCCTTCCTCACCGCCGCCAAGCTCGACCAGGGCATGAACGTCGGCCCCCAACTCGCCCTCTCCGACTTCTACGGCTCCCTCGGCGACCGCGACAAGCAGGTCACCCGCCTCCGCATGGCCTACTACATCGACCAGGCAAACCCCGGGGTCATCGAACGCGCCCACGCCCTCGGCGAACCCCTCGGCCCCTCCTTCATGCGCTTCCCCGCCGAACGCCCATAACTCCCCCCTTGACCCACGCCCCGCAGCTTCTACCATTCATCCGCAAACACGGATGAAGAAGCTCCTCGACACCCTCTCCCTCCGCCTCGCCGCCGCCAGCGACCCCGTTCGCCTCCGCCTTCTCCGCGTCCTCGAAGCCCACGAGCTCTCCGTCGGCGAAATCGCCGCCGTCGTCCAACTCCCCCAATCAACCGTCAGCCGGCACCTCAAGCTCCTCGCCGAAAACGCCTGGCTCAGCCGCCGCGCCGAAGGCACCGCCTCCTTCTACCGCCTCGTGCTCGACGACCAGCCCCGCGAAACCCGCGAGCTCTGGACCGTCATCCGCAACCAGATCGCCGACGCCGAATCCGCCGACGACCTCCGCCGCGCCGCCGCCGTTCTCGCCGAGCGCCGTACCGACAGCCAGGCCTTCTTCGGCCGCATCGGCGGCGACTGGGACCACCTCCGCACCGAACTCTTCGGCGCCCGCTTCACCTCCACCGGCCTCATCGCCCTCCTCGACCCCGACTGGACCATCGCCGACTTCGGCTGCGGCACCGGCAACGTCGCCGAACTCCTCGCCCCCTGCGTCAAGAGCGTCATCGCACTCGACGCCTCCGACACCATGCTCGACGCCGCACGCGACCGACTCCGTGCCCAACCCAACGTCCGCTTCGTCAACGCCGACGCCGCCAAGTCCGGCCTCCCCAAGTCCTCCGTCGACGCCGCCGTCGCCATGCTCCTCCTCCACCACGTCCCCGACCCCCAGGCCGTCCTCCTCGAAATGCGACGCGTCCTCCGCCCCTCCGGCACCTGCCTCATCGTCGACATGATGCCCCACGACCGCGACGAGTACCGCCGCATCATGGGCCACCGAATGCAGGGAATCTCCCGCGACTCCATGCTCGAACTCCTGTCAAACGCCGGTTTCCGCCGATCCTCGTACCGTCCACTCCCGCACGAACCCGGGAGCAAAGGCCCTGAACTGTTCGTCGCCCTCGGGCGACTGTGATCTCAACGCCTGCCGCGGGGCTTTCGCGGCGTAGCCCTTACCGCTGGAGAATGGAATGTCCCAGACCATGAAGAAGAAGACCAACGCCGGCAAGAAGTCGGTCGCCGCGCCCGACTACCGCGTCAAAGACCTCAACCTCGCCCGCCTCGGCCGCGACGAAATCCGCCTCGCCGAGCAGGAAATGCCCGGCCTCATGGCCCTCCGCGAGCGCTACGCCGGCAAGAAGCCCCTCAAGGGCGCCAAGATCGCCGGCAGCCTCCACATGACCGTCCAGACCGCCGTCCTCATCGAAACCCTCGCCGACCTCGGCGCCGACGTCCGCTGGTGCTCCTGCAACATCTTCTCCACCCAGGACTCCGCCGCCGCCGCAGTCGTCGTCGGCCGCACCGAGTCCGGCGGCACCGTCGAGAACCCCAAGGGCACCCCCGTCTTCGCGTGGAAGGGCGAAACCCTCGAGGAATACTGGTGGTGCACCGAGCAGACCATCCAGTGGCCCGACGGCTCCGGCCCCAACATGATCCTCGACGACGGCGGCGACCTCACCCTCCTCGTCCACAAGGGCGTCGAGTTCGAGAAGGCCGGCAAGGTCCCCAACTTCAACGCCAAGAACGACCCCGAGGAATGGGGCGTCATCCTCGACACCATCCGCAACTCCATCGCCGAGAACCCCAAGCGGTTCACCGACATGGCCAAGGCCATCAAGGGCGTCTCCGAAGAGACCACCACCGGCGTCCACCGCCTCTACGAAATGCAGAAGGCCGGCAAGCTCCTCTTCCCCTGCATCAACGTCAACGACAGCGCCACCAAGAGCAAGTTCGACAACCTCTACGGCTGCCGCCACTCCCTCGTCGACGGCCTCAACCGCGCCACCGACGTCATGCTCGGCGGTAAGGTCGCCGTCGTCTGCGGGTACGGCGACGTCGGCAAGGGCTCCGCCCAGTCCCTCCGGGGCCAGGGCTGCCGCGTCGTCATCACCGAGATCGACCCCATCTGCGCCCTCCAGGCCTGCATGGAAGGCTACGAAGTCAACACCCTCGACAACATGCTCGAGATCGCCGACATCTTCATCACCGCCACCGGCAACAAGGACATCATCACCACCGACCACATGCGCCGCATGAAGGACAAGGCCATCGTCGCCAACATCGGCCACTTCGACAACGAGATCGACATGGCCGGCCTCGCCAAGGACAAGAACGTCCGCCGCCACAACATCAAGCCCCAGTACGACGAGTTCGTCTTCGGCGCAACCCCCTTCGCCGGCAAGAAGCGCTCCACCCACTCCGTCCTCGTCCTCGCCGAAGGCCGCCTCATGAACCTCGGCTGCGCCACCGGCCACCCCAGCTTCGTCATGAGCGCTTCATTCACCAACCAGGTCATGGCCCAGCTCGACCTCTACTTCAACGCCACCGGCAAGCCCACCCTCTCCGGCCAGAAGTACGAGCCCGGCCAGGTCTACATCCTCCCCAAGAAGCTCGACGAAGAAGTCGCCCGCCTCCACCTCGACAAGATCGGCGCCAAGCTCACCCGCCTCTCCAAGAGCCAGGCCGACTACCTCGGCATCTCCCAGGACGGCCCCTACAAGGCCGAGCACTACCGCTATTGAATCCAGCGGCATGAGGCATTCGCCATTCGGGAAGAATGGCCCATGCGCCTTCGATTTGCAAAACCGCCTACGACCTCACGCGGCCCTCGCTCTTGCGAGGGCCGCTTTCGTTCCGGAGCGGTGCGGGGTTTCAGCACACCCCGGTGAGAATGACGTCAAGAAACGCGACAATATCGCCGTCGTCCACACTGCCGTCCCCGTTCAGATCGCCGCTCGAGCCACCACGGCATCCACCCTGCTCGATACAGCCAATCAGAACCCGCAGATCCTCCCAGTCCACCACGCCCGACCCGTCCAAATCGCTTGGGCAGGGCGGCGGCTCACAGTTGGTGTCATCGCAGGTCGTGTTCGGCCCATGCCACCTGCCCTCGGCCTCCACGCAGTCCGGATGGTACATCACCAGGCACGAGTAATCCGGCAGACAACACGCCCCCATCACCGGAAGCGCCGCGCGACCCACCCGCGGCTCCGCGTTGGCAAGGGGAATGGGTGCCATCATCGTCCCCACCACCGCACCCCCCAACAGCACGCACACCAGCTTTCCTGTTCGCATCGCGGCCTCCCTGTCCCCCTTCAACCCCAGCATACCACGCGGACTCGAACCCGCAAACCCCATTCCGCAACCGGCGTGATCTCCCCACGGAATCGCACCACACGTCGCACGGCGGAGGTCTGCCGCCATCGAGCTCGGCACCGTGAGATCCTCGCCGAAGGCGATAGGCACGCCCAGTCCCGAGTCCAACTGATTTCCGGAGAGTAATCACCAGTTACATCGCCGCGAACTTCACCTTATGTCCACACCCTCTAAGCATGCCCGTCGGGATCCTCATCGAACTGGGGCACCCTGAGATCAGAGCATTGAGCTCCTCTCTGGGAACAACCCTCGCATCATCGAACGAGGTGCCTTGCCTCGGCCACCAACACCTGCCGGTCGAGCGACGATTCTCGCTTACCTGAGCCGCAGTGTTTCATCACCGGGCGAAAGGACCTCCCTTTCGCCCGGTTTGCTTTTGGCCATAGCACGCCGACTCCAAAAGTCAGAACAAACTGCTTCGTTCATGCTGGCTGCGGTACAGCGCCCTCGACGCCGCGGCGGGCTATCTCCGGCGGCGACGTTGAGCGATCAGCAAACCACCGGCAACGGCGAGGGCCGTGCTCGGGGCGGGAACGTTGCTCATCCGGTAGACGCCCGAAGTGCCGTCCGACAGTTCCGCGTAGAACGTAACGTCGCCCGTGACGGTCACGGCGGAGGGATCGACGTGCAGGCGGGTGATCGTGAACCCATCCAGCAGATCTCCGACTCCGAGCAGATGGGCGAGTCCCTGATCCGACATGTTCAAGCCGCCGCCCGCACTCGCTCCCACCCGCAAGATCTGCTGGGACTCGGGGCTGATGAGGATCGCCCCAAAATCACCGAGGCTGGCGAGCCGATACGAAGCACTGATGCCAGTACTCGGAAGCAGCAGCGACTCGACCGCGAGAACCGCTCCCGAGGCCGGATCGAGAGTCGCCTGCGAGAGGACCTGTGCCCCGCCATCGGTGGTACCAGTAAACGCGAAGGAATCGGGGCCAACCACGACATCGCGGATCGTTTGGTACAGCAAGTTCGAAGACCGTCCGTAGAGCCGTACGGGATCAGCGGCGCCGCCCGACGCGGAAGCGTCCACAACGACGATCGACTGTTCCGAATCGCCGGCTGTCGTCTCGATGGTGATCGGAATCGCGAGACGATCCGAGGTCCCATCGCCGTCCCAGTCGCGTGCAGCGATCTGCGGCCGCTCACCGAATCCGACCACCCGCGAGACGCCCGGCAAACTCTCGATCGAAGCACCCAGCGGCTGCGGATTGCCGCCTGTCTGATCGCTCTGCACAAACCGGGTGGCCAGAACGCCCTCGGTCTCGACGCTTGCGAAAGTCACGATCTGGCTGCCGTTGCTGGTGCGGTGAGTCTTGGCGCCCGGCTGACGCTGTCGCTTCTCGTTGATCGCCATCCCGCTCACCGTCACGCCCACCGACACGAAGTTCAGGCCTTGCGCTCCGGCCACCATAAACCCGCCCACCCCCTCCGCTGCCTTCACGTCCAGAACCGTGTGCGACCCGAAGCTGTTGAAGAACCGGAACCCGTCGGAGAACTGAACGAGGCTCTGCGACGCGCCCCCGCCGCTCCCACTGAACGCAACGGTACCGTCGCCCGCCGCCGCGAGATGGACGTCGAGCCCGCTGGCGGGGAGCCCAAACTCGGCAGGCCGGAACAGCCGGGTGATGCTGGTTTCCTGGGCGTGTCCGACGCCAGCGACAAGGGTAGCGACAAGGACGGCGGCGGCGCGCGTGCGGAACGGGGACATTGGCTCTCTCCTCTTGACCGGCTTCCCGGTTGACGCTTCGCCCACGACCACGGTGGGCTACTCAGCGCGAGTGTACCACGGAAATGTCCTTGTGGCGGCCGATTCCACCCAAGTCACGATCGATCGGGACTCAAGTTCGGCTTGTGTTTGCGCGTCAAGGGCGGTACAGACGGCGCCTTCGCCGAATGAGCGCAGACCATCCACGCCGCTCCGGGCCACCTCACCGACCGTTCTCATCCGCGCGGCGAGACGATCGGAACCACCGCGCGATCACTCCCCATCAAACCTCCACGCCGCCCGCCGATCACGCTCCACCTTCTCACCCGTCAACGCCGCACGCACCAGCTCCACCGGCATGTTCGCTTCCTGCAACCCCCGACAGGACGCACACCAGCCTTCCTGTTCGCATCGCGGCCTCCCTCTCCCCCTTCACCCCCAGCACACCACGCGGACTCGACCCCGCAAACCCCATCCGCAATCGGAGCGATCTCCCCGCGGAATCGCACCAAACGTCGCGCGTGGAAAGTCTGCCGCCATCGATCTCGGCGCCGCGAGATTCTCGCCGAAGACGCCGCGAGCGATGGGCACGCCCAGTCCCGAGTCCAACTGATTTCCGGAGAGTAATCACCAGTTACATCACCGCGAACTTCACCTTATGTTCACACCCTCTGAACATGCCCGTCGGGATCCTTCGCAAGGATGCTCCGCCTCGGAGTGTTCCGCGGCGAGAGATCGTCCTTTGAGAGAGAGAGACACGACCATGCGTAACGCCTTGTCCATTTTGGCCGTTCTTGCCGCGTGCGGCGCCGCTTCCGGTGCGACCCTTTTCGCCACCGGCTCCGTCAGCCTCTACGGCAACTCGTACGAGGTGAAGCAGTGGCGCGTCAACACCGACGCCGGCACCACCGCCTTCGACCCCGAAGCCCTCACCTTCCACAATGGCGTTCTCTACGCCACCGCCGATCAGGGCAACAGCTCGGGCCGCGGCCGCCTCGTGCAGTACACCCCGGGCGCTACCGGCAGCCTCGCGTCCCCCTCGTTCATCACGATGGGCAACAACAACGGCGTCCTCTGGGGCCCCGAAGGCATCACGGTCAACACCAGCGGCGCGGGCTACGGCTCGTTCGGCCCCGGTGAGTTCAAGCTCGCCACGTACGACACCAACGGCGCCCCGAACTTCGGCGTCGTGAACGTCTCCGCGGGTGGCGCGCTGACCAACGTCCAGTCCGGCCCCGACGGCGACGACTTCTTCTTCTCCGCCTCCCGCAACCAGTTCGGCCTCATCCTCGACGCCGACGGCAGCGTCCAGTGGCTCGACAACAACCTCGTCGACACGGGCGTGAACACCCCGACCTTCCTCGACGCCAAGGGCGGCACCATTGTCAGCGCCGCTTGGGTTCAGCAGGCCTTCGGGTTCACCTCCGCCACCCCCGAGGTGATGATGATCGTCGGCAAGACCACCAATCGCCTCGCGATGTTCGACACCAACGGCCTCGCGCTCGGTTCCACCCAGGCCCTCCTCCCCGTCGGCCTGACCATGGGCGAGATCGAGGGCGTCGCCGTCGATGAACTCAACAACAAGATCTACCTCGCCGACGAGGCCGCCCTCTCGATCCACGTCGTCTCCGTCCCCGCGCCCGCCACCGGCCTCCTCGCCCTCGCGGGCCTGGGCCTCGCCGGTCGCCGTCGCCGCTAATCACCCCCCACCCAACCCGCGCGAGAAATCACGCCGGTTGGATTTGAAAAAACGCACCCAATACCTGCTCCTCGCCCTCCTCGCCGCCGCTCCCCTCTGCGGCTGCCGCACGCCCACTCCCATCCACGCCTTCCACGTCCCCGCCGCCGGTGAAACCGCCCCCGTCGCAAATGCCGGCGACGCCGCGGATGACCCCGCCGTCTGGGTCCACCCCGCCGACCCCGATCAAAGCCGGATCATCGGCACCAACAAGAAAGGCGGCCTCGGCGTCTACGACCTCGCCGGCCGCGAACTCCAGTTCCTCCCCCTCGGTCGCGTCAACAACGTCGACCTCCGCCAACGCGTCGCCACCGAAGACAACTCCCTCATCGACATCGCCGCCGCCTCCCACCGCGAGCGTCGCGGCATCACCCTCTGCGCCATCTCCACCTCCGGCGAGCTCCGCGAACTCGAAGGCTCCCCCTCGGCCGTCTCCGTTGAAGAACCCTACGGGCTCTGCTGCTGGACCGATCGACGCACCGGTGCGTTCTACGTCTTCGTGAACGACAAGAACGGCCGCGTCGAGCAG
>JBIKMF010000175.1:0-8080 GCA_044359425.1 Phycisphaerales bacterium | reverse complement strand
TCAACGTCGACTTCTTCGCTTGGCGCGGCATGCAGCTCGGTGTTGGCGTCGACGTCGAAGCCGACTACGGCCCCACCACCGAAGCCGACGCCGAAGATCCCGCCGACTACGTCCCCGCCGTCCACGCCCTCGCCTTCTTCGACGACGGCAACCCCCTCCAGTACGACCGCCACGACCGCCCCTCCTCCAGACTCGACCTCGTCGTCAACAACGCCTTCGGCGGCACCGGCAACCTCCTCGTTCGCGTCTTCGATTCCCAGGGCGCCCTCGTCTACGACTTCGCCCGCCCCGGTTCCGACGATCGAAATCCATTCAACGATCCCACCGACGACCCCGGTATGTGGAACCCGCAGGTTCTGACCCCCGGCGCAGTCCAGGCCCTCCAGCAGTTCATGGGCATCCAGGTCTGGGGTGGTGAAACCTACTACATCGAAGTCACCCGCGGCGGCACCGGCCGCTACACCGTCACCGCCACCGTTGACTCCGTCGGCACCGACATCAACGGCGACGGTAACTTCGACCACGTCAACGGCTCGTACGCCGACGAGTCCGCTGAAAATGACTTCACCGGCGCCGTTGATATCAACACCACCCTCGGCACCGGCGATGGCTCCAACCTCGTCAACGCCGATACCCTGCCCTTCCACGGCAGCGGCATCCGCTCCTACCGCACCGCCCCCAAGGACCGGAACAACGTCGCCTCCTCTTCCGATCTGGGCATCATCGGCACCATCGACGACACCGACCTCTACGCCTTCCGCGCCGAGTTCACCGGCACCGTCGAAGTCCGCACCCAGACCCGCGAAATCGCTACCACCGCCGGCGACATCATCGTCAGTACCAACGCCCTCGGTCAAGCCCTCGGCCAGGACTTCGTCGGCAGCCAGCGCACCATGCGCTCCAGCCTCGATACCGCCATCCGCGTCTTCAGCAACGACTTCGTCCAGATCGGCTACAACGACGACAACTACGCCGTCCGCGGCGATTTCACCGCCACCACCATCGGTGGTACCAATGCCGAGTTCACCCGCCGCGACGCCGGCTTCGTCTTCAACGTCACCGCTGGCAACATCTACTACGTCCAGGTCGAAAGCGGCCAGTTCTACGACGACGGTGCCTCCGACGACCCCTCCCTCCGCGTCGCCAACATCGATCGCGAAATCGACTGGGGTATCGCGACCGGTGCCTATCTGCTCCACATCAACCAGATGCCCCAGCAGCTCAACGACGTGATCAACGGCCAGGAGGTCGAAGACGATCACGAGGACGCCACCCAGGCTCAGGCCACCGTCATCCCCATGGGCCAGATCATCGATGGATCCAACAACGGCGTTGGCACCATCACCGGCCGCATCCTCAACATGAACACCTCGCCGGAAATCAGCCCCGGCGTCCGGCGCGATACCGACCTCTTCTGGGTCACCGCCAGCGGCGGTGGAAGCATGACCATCCGCGTCACGCCCACCTCCGGCAACCTCGTCCCCGAAGTCGTCACCACCGTCCCCGCCCAGGTTCAGGGCCAGGCCCAGCAGGACGGCAGCACCCTCGTCACCCTCACCGACCTCTTCGCCGGTGAACGCTACGGCTTCTACGTCCGCGGCGCAGGCGGCACCGAGGGTGCCTACCGCGTCGATGTCACCTCCGCCCCCGCCGTCGACGATCACGCCGACCGCTCCAAGTGGGCCGACGCCTCCGACCTCACCCTCCGCGACTTCCTCGGCACCGGCAGCTCGTCCGGCTCCATCGAAGTCCCCGGTGATACCGACGTCTTCCGCTTCGAAGTCCAGGCCTACTCCACCCTCACCCTCAACGTCACCGGCCTCGATGCCACCCTCGACCCCCTCGTCGAGGTCTACGAAGTCAGCGAAGATCCCGATGGCAAGGCCATCTTCCTCCGCATCGGCCAGAACGACGACGCCGACGCCAACACCACCAACAGCCGCGTCCGCTTCCCCGTCGGCCCCGATCGCTTCGTCGACTTCGACCCCGAAGGCCTCGGCGAAGAAGACCGCAACTACCCGTACTACTACATCGTCGTCCGCTCCGCCGACCCCCTCGCCGGTCAGGGCCGCTACACCCTCGACGTCCAGTTCACCCAGACCGACGATTACGCCGACGGCGACACCGATCTCGACGGCAACTTCGATACCGGCGAGTACGCCTTCGCCCACACGGTCAACATCGATCCCACCACCGGCGCCGGTGAAGTCACCGGCGACATCGAACTCGATACCGACTCCGACCTCTTCTCCTTCGTCCCCGTCGCCAGCGGCCTCTCCACCCTCATCGTCTCCGGTGTGAACGGCAGCACCCTCCGCGGCCGCATCAGCCTCCTCGATGCCAACGGCAACCCCGTCCTCGACGGAGGCGGCCTCCCCATCACCTCCACCGCCGACGACTCCGCCACCTTCAACACCGCCTTCATCACCGCCGACCTCGACCGCGGCGTCCGCTACTACGTCGTCATCGATGGCGTCAACGACGAACTCGCCCCCAACGTCGAAACCACCAAGACCGGTGAGTACACCCTCAGCGTCACCTCCCCGCCCCTCGACGATTACCCCAACATCCGCGAGTTCAACCTCGCCCACACCATCGGCCTGAGCAGCACCGACGGCAACGGTCGAATCGGTGGCACCGCCTTCGGCGACGCCTCCAACGCCCGCATCAACCCCACCAACGACTCCGACCTCTTCACCTTCGTCGTCGCCACCACCGGTGATGTCGTCATCACCGCGAGCTCCTTCGATCACATCACCGGGCGCTTCGGCGCCCGCCTCCGTATCTTCGACGCCTCTCAGGCCCTCATCTCCGACACCTCCGCGACCGCCACCGGCCAGTCCGTCTCCTTCACCATCCCCGGTGCCGTCTCCGGCGCCCGCTACTTCATCCTCGTCGACGCCGTCGCCGGCCTCGCTGGTTCCACCAGCACCGGCGAATACTCCCTCCTCGTCGACGGCGCGGCGCCCCAGGTTCCCCCGCCCCCGCCCGACCCCGCCGCGATCGACTTCAACTCGCCCACCGTCCTCACCCTCGATGGACGCACCGGCGACGCCAAGGTTAACTCCGCCATCGATGTCGTCAACGACCGCGACCTCTACAGGTTCACCCCCCTCGCCTCCGGCAAGACCTTCATCCAGCTCATCGCGCCCTCAGGCTCCATCCTCCGTGCCTCCCTCCGCCTCCAGAACGCCGCCAACGAGGACATCGGCTCCCAGGTCGCCTTCGACTCCGCAGGCATCCCCGGCGCCATCTCCAACATCGGCTTCGACGCCGTCGCCGGTCAGGACTACTTCATCATCGTCGACGGCCTCGGCGACTCCACCGGTGGCTACACCCTCTGCGTCAACACCATCCCCACCCTCAACCGCCTCTACTTCCCCGAAGGCTTCTCCTCCACCTCCATCCGTGAGTTCATCTCCGTCGTCAACCCCAACACCGTTGACGTCTCCTACACCGTCCGCCTCAAGTACGAGAACGCCTCCATCGCCGACACCGTCCTCCCCAACAACATCATCCGCGCAAGCTCCCGCGACGGTCTCACCCTCACCAACGCCGAGTTCTACCAGACCCCCGGCCTCGTCCTCAACGAGCCCTACTCCATCGTCATCGAGTCCTCCGCTCCCCTCGGCGCCACCCTCGCCCACTACGACTTCGGCACCTCCATCGGCGACTCCTTCACCGAGTCCGTCGCCAAGACCTGGAACTTCGCTCAGGTCTCCCGCCGCCCCGGCGAAGAACTCGACTTCATCGTCTTCCACAACCCCGCTGCCTTCGACGTCATCGTCACCCTGACCATGTACCAGTCCGGCAAGGCCCCCGTCAGCGCCAGCGGCTACTACGGTGCCGACCGCCGCGGCGGCTTCGCCCTCGTCGATACCCTCCTCGACTTCGACTCCGGTCAAACCGTCTCCATCCCCACCGGTGACTTCAGCGTCGTCCTCTCCGCCCGCGCCGCCAACTCCGCCAACGAGTCCAGCTTCGACGGCGTCGTTGCCTCCCTCAGCCACTACAACATCGCCTCCGGCACCGGCTACGCCGTCCTCGGTGATCCCGACGGCGGTGCCACCGAAGGTGTCATCACCAACGTCACCATCGCTCCCAACGTCTCCAGCCAGGTCACCTTCTTCAACCCCTCCGACCTCCCCGCCACCCTCTCCCTCACCGGCTCCTACATCCGCTCCTCCTCCCTCCCCCAGTTCACCCGCAACCTCCAGATCCCCGCCCGCGGCCAGCTCGTCGTCACCGGCACCGACCTCGGCCTCATCAACGACCAGCCCGCGGGTCTCACCTACCGCTCCGATCGCTCCATCTCCGTGAACTTCGCCACCACCCAGAACGGCGACGCCGACGGCGTCGTCGCCAGCGACCAGGCCGGTACCAACTTCTACTTCGGCGACGCCTTCATCGACGTCCAGAACGCCGGCTCCCTCTACTTCGAATCCCTCTTCATCCACAACCCCTCCTCCATCGCCACCAACGTCACCATCAAGCTCCTCTTCGTCGACGGCTCCACCGAGAGCTACACCGTCAACGTCGCCGGCAGCGGCTTCGCCGAGTTCAAGATCCACGAACTCCCCGAAATCACCCAGGACCGCACCGGCTACCAGTGGTTCGCCGTCGACGCCACCGCCGCTACCCCCTTCGTCATGTCCATGACCCACTACGACCTCTTCCTCGGCGGCGGCTGGGCCACCCAGGGCACCCCCTTCGGCCTCCTCAACGACATCTCCAAGATCTCCTGATCCTTCTTCCCCTCCGCTCCCCCAAGGCCCGGGCACTTCGCCCGGGCCTTTTTCATGCGCCATCCCTACGCTTCCGCGTGGCACGGAAACCCAAAGCACCAACCGAAGTTCAGCTCGAAGCCCCGCCCCCGCCGGTCGCGCCCCCGCCCTGCCGCTTCTCCCAGGTCCTCGGCCAATCCGTCGCCACCCGCACCCTCGAAGAAGCCTGCCGCTCCGATCACATCCACCACTGCTGGATCTTCCACGGCCCAACCGGAGTTGGGAAGTTCCGCGCGGCCCTCGCCTTCGCCTCCATCATCCTCGACCCCACCTCCGCCCAGGGCCTCACCGGTGAGTTCGGCCCCGACCCCAACAGCCCCACCCAGCAACTCCTCGCCGCCGGCGTCCACCCCGACCTCCACATCGTCACCAAGGAACTCGCCCGCTTCAGCGAAGAGAAAAAGGTCCGCGACTCCAAACTCATCACCATCGCCAAAGACGTCATCGAACAGCACGTCATCGAACCCGCCAAGCTCGCCCCCAACATCCGTACCAACGCCGCCGCCGCCAAGGTCTTCATCATCGACGAAGCCGAACTCCTCGACCGCTCGCCCACCAACGCCCCCGTCCAGAACTCCCTCCTCAAGACCCTCGAAGAACCCCCCGAACGCACCGTCATCATCCTCGTGACCAGCAACGAGGCGATGCTCCTCCCAACCATCCGCAGCCGCGCCCAACGCGTCGGCTTCGCTCGCCTCCGCGAGCCCGACATGCGCCGCTGGCTCCGCACCCTGGAAGAGCTACCCGACCCCGAAGCCACCGAATGGCTCCTCGCCTTCGCCGACGGATCTCCGGGCGTGTTCACCTCCGCCCGTGAAGCAACGGTTCACGAATGGTGGAAGCAGCTCTCCCCCATGCTCGCCCGCATCCGCTCCGGACACTTCGTGCTCGAGGCCGGCCCTGCAATGAGCGCACTGATCGACAAGTACGCCGAGGACTGGGTCGACACGTACCCCCAGGCAAGCAAGGAATCCGCCAACCACGCCGGCGCCGAGTGGATGTACTGCCTCCTCGGCCACTGGCTCCACAACGAGCTCGCCCGCGTGGTGTCCTCCGAAGAACAGTCGCTCCGGATCCTCGCCGCCGTTGACGCCATCCGCCTCGCAGAGTCGCACACCGCGTCGAACGTCAGCGCCGCGTTCGCGATGGAAGCCCTCGCCGCGAGGCTCGCCTCGTGCTTCGCCGGTGAACGCGAGTTCGTCGCCTGATCACGCCGAAACGCTGAACGAAGTCCGCGCCTCGCCGCCCGCCGCCGGTGCAGCCGACTGCGCCGCCACGCCCCCCGACGCAGGCCGCGCCGCCGCACGCTCCTCCGCCAGCTTCTGCATCAGCATCACCCACGTCTCACGCTCGTACTCGAGCAGCTCGACAACCTTCGTCAGCTTCTCGGTGCTCTTCTCGTGGCTCGCCTCGATCGTCTGCGTATACAGGAACGAGTACAGCGACCGCACCTTCCCCGCCAACTCCGGGTCCACGTCCGGCCGGATCGTCGTCATCAACTCGAAGATGATGTTCCGGCACTGCGAGATCCCGTTGAACGACGCCTCGTAGTCCCGCCGGTTCAGGCCGTCGATCCCCTGGTTCGCGAACTTGATCGCGCCGTCCAGCAGCATCAACCGCAGTTCCTCCGGGCTCGCCGTGAACACACGGGTCTTCAGGTACGCGTTCGCCTGCGTCGTATTGGTGGTCGAGTTCTGATTGCTCATGGTTGCTCAATAGTCCTGTTGAACGAGAAGAAACCCCGGGAGATATCACCCTGTCGCCTGGATCGAACCCAGCGTCGACTGCTGCGTCTGAAGCTTCGCGATCGTCGACTCCATCGTCGTGAACTGCCGCTGCAGCGACGTCCGCCGCCGCTCCAGCCTCGCCGTCATCGCCTCGATCCGCTTGTTCTGCAGGTCCACCTGCGAGTCGATCCCCTTGCTCCGTGTCGCCAAGACGCCCGACACCGAATCGACATACCCCTTCGCCAACTCCTCGACCGCCGCCACAACGCCCAGCGACGTGATCGTCTGACTCCCCGACGAGTTCCGCACACGGATCCCCGGCGCAATCTCCCGGAACGAGTCGTCCGTCACCGCGCGCGTCGTGAACATCGCCTCCACCGCCGCGGGGTCCTCCGCCATCTTCTGACGGAACTTCTCCACGTCAAACTCAAGCTGACTCCCCTGGCCCACCTTGATCCCGATCTCCGCCAGCTTCGTGTACCGACCCGACGCGTTCTGCCCCGACCCCTGCACCGTCCGGAACAACGCCGACCGAAGCTCCAGCGCCGTCGAGTCGCCCGTCAACGCCGAAGCCCGGTTCGTCTCCGCCGTGTACTTCGTGTGGAACGCGATCCTGTCAATCGCCGTGTTGAACACCTCCACAAACGTCCCGATCGCCGTCTCGATCGCATCCGTGTCGTTCGACACCGTCAGCGTCACCGCCTCCGTGCTCGCCCTCTTCAAGTCAATCCGCACCCCGTTCAGCAGCGAATCCACCGAGTTCGTCGAACCCCCAGACACCATCGCCCGCGCAGGATCCGTCGCGCCGAAGAACACCCGCGAGTCGTTCCCCGCGTCCAGCGTCGTCAACCCGAATTCAAAGTTCCCGCTCTCCAGAACAAACCGCCCCTCCGACCCCGAAACCCCGCTCGTCAGGTTCAACCGAAACGGCGTCGACCCCAGCCCATCCCGGATCACCGACGCCGTCACGCCCACCTTCGCGGCATTGATCTTCGCCATGATCTGGTCCAGCGTGTCCGCCGCCGAAAGCTCAACCTTCCGCTCAAAGCTCCCGTTGATCTTGTTCTCCGCCCCCACATCCTCCGCCTCGCCCACGATGTTCAGCAGCTTCCCCACCGTCCCCTGCGTGTCCTCAACCTTGATCTTCACCGTCCCCGCCGCGCCGCCGTTGGGGATCGTCTCGTACAGCTCAATCCCGTCCCCATTCGTGTTGATCCGCGCCTGAATCCGCAGACCACGCGAGTTGATCTCGTCGATCACGTCACCCACGGTCTTCGAGTCGCTCGCGATGTCCACCTCGGCGATCCCACCCGTCGAATCGGTCAGCCGGAACTTGCCGGTACCAACGCCACGGCCCCCGTTCAGCGTCGAGAGCTGCGTCCCCCGCGCGATGTACCGATGCTGCAGGTTGCCGCTGTTCACCGTCGCCGCCGCGACTCCAGCTGCGCCCGTCGAGATCCCCAGCGAAGCCGCCGTGTCGCTCCCGTTCGTCCCGGTGACGATCAGATTGCCGCCGCCCCCCGTGTTGTCCGTCAGCCGAATCCCCGTCCCGTTGCTGTTCAGCGACGC
>JBIKMF010000174.1:0-8144 GCA_044359425.1 Phycisphaerales bacterium | reverse complement strand
CTCCAACGCGATCCCGAGCCTCCCCATGGAAGCGATCCCATCCACGGAAGCGCGCCCCGGGCCGAAGGATCGGTTGACCCGAGTCGCTCGCGCGGCGGGAGTTCTTGCGCTTTGTCTGTTTCCTGCTGCCGCGGGAATGTGTTGGATTGCGGGGCTTCGACAGCACGACCGCCCGTTCGCCGTTGTTCTCGACTCGGCCGGAGCCCCCTCTCGAACGACATCTGAGTTCCCCACGAAGCTGGCGCCGGGCGAGCGCGTGCTCCGGATCGACATCGATCGATACGAGTTCGGGGCACCTTGCTCGATCTTCAACACCGTCGCCTACCTCGTGACGTGGCACGATCCGGCGCATGCCGCGGACCCGTTGCCCGCGCCCGATGTACTCGGGCCCGTTTTGTATCGGGAGTTGCTCGGCGGGAGCGTGCGCCTTGAGCCCAGTTTGCACCGGATCACGCTCGGAGACCGACGGGGGCTCCCGATTTCCGGCCAGCGGCTTCTGCAAGGCTTCGACCCCGTGGGGACCGCGGCCAACGTGTTCGCGTGGTCCGCCGGGGGGGCATTCATGGTCTGGGCCGCGTGCGCCGGATGGCTTGTCGGGAGGCAGGTCGTGCGGGAACTACCGCTGGCAATTGCCGCGATGAAGAAGTCGCCCGCACGACGGCGGCGGGATCTCATTCTTCGCCGAGTCTGTCCGGACTGCGCGTACCAGGTCGACGCCACAGATCAGGAACGATGCCCCGAGTGTGGCCTGGACCTTCAAGAAGCACTACGCGCGGGCGAGTGAGCAGGTCCTGACCGCCCGGCCCCTCCGTCCCTCCGTGACTTCTTCACTTCGCCACTCCGTCACTTTGCCACTTCTTCCTACCCCCTGCTCGGCATGATGCTCGGGGTCGGCAGGATGCTCTCGCCCAGCAGCCGCCGCTCCAGCAGACCCGCGTCGCGACGGTCGGTGATCGGGCCGTCCGCATCTCCTCGCAGGAACTGGCGGATCAGCCGCATGTCCTCGGGCCACTCGGTCGCCGCCGCGTCATCGGCCTTGCGCACGCCGTCGAACCACTCGCGCGACTCCACCTTCAGCATCCGCCCCTTGTCCAGCATCGCCATGCGATCCGCGATCGTGAACGCCGAGTCCATCTCGTGCGTCACCACCACGCTCGTGACCCCCAGCTTCTTCGTTAGGTTCATGATGAGCTGGTCGATCTGCGCGCTCGTCACCGGGTCCAGCCCCGCCGAGGGCTCGTCGTAGAACAGAATCTCAGGGTCCAGCGCCAGTGCCCGCGCCAGCCCCGCCCGCTTCTTCATCCCCCCCGAGATCTGCCCCGGGTACTTCTGCGAGTGCTCCAGCAGCCCCACCAGGTCCAGCTTGATGTTCACCCCGATGTCGATCGTCCCCGCATCCAGCTCCGTGTGCTCGTGCAGCGGGAGAGCGATGTTCTCCGCGAGCGTCATCGAGTTGAACAACGCCCCCGACTGAAACAGGATCCCGAACCGCTTGCGGACCTCGTCCAGCTCTCCACGCTTCATCCCGCAGATGTTCTGCCCGAACAGCCGGATCTCCCCCTCGTCCGGTTTCATCGACCCGATGATCAGCCGCAGCAGCGTGCTCTTCCCCGACCCCGAGCCGCCCATGATCACCATGGTCTCGCCCGGCATCACCTCGAGGTTCACCCCGCTCAGCACCGCACGCCCGTCAAAGCGCTTGACCAGATTCCGCACGGAGATGACCGGTTCGACCGCCATGCCCCCATGATATCTGATTCAGCTCCCCGATTTCTTTGGCGGTCTGCCCCCTCCCCTCTCGCGGCATTGGCGTCGCCGCCCTTATACGGACGGCTTTAGGGGATCACCATGCTCAGCACCCTCCGGTGCGCAGCGGCGGTTGCCGCCTGCGCGATTTCCGCGTCCACCGGCCTCGCCCAGTCTCTCGTCGGGGACTTCCTCTTCGCCGACCGGGGCGTCGGCGTGTCGTCCGTCTGGGCCCCCGCCGGCAACGACCGCATCCTGCACACCGGCGGGAGCAACATCCTCCGCGTCGATGTCAATGAAAACGGCTCCTTCAACGACCCCCTCGACACGGAGTACGTGCTTCCGATGGGCCTCGAGGATGGGATCAACTACGAGCTCAGCCCGGACAAGCGAACGCTCCACGTCACCCTTGATGGCGAGTTTGTCTGCGGCGGTCTTCAGGTCTTCTTCCTCGACCTGCCCCCCGGCGGCGGAGCCGCTTCCCCCACCCACCAGGATTGCCTCCCCGGCGGTCTTCCCTTCAACGGAACCAGCCCCGAGTACTTCGACACGCAACACTTCGGCGTTCCGCCTCCCGGCACCTACACGAGCACGCAGCGCGTGGCATGGATGGTCACCGGCGAGAACTCCGGAACGCCCACCCCGGAAGCACGCTTTTACGACCTCTCCTCGCCCCTCACCATCGCCTCCGTCACGATGTCCGCCGACTGGAACTGGATCAAGATCGCCCAGTCCGGCAACTACGCCCTCATCAAGCACGACACCGACAACCCCATCGGCCGCTCCGACTACCTCCTTGTCTCGCTCTGCCCCGGCCCGACGTTCGGCAGCGTCATCCATCAACTCCAGGACGTACAGGGCGTCCCCACAGAGGCCAACGCCCGTATCAGCAGCGTGTCCGGTGGTAACCTCACGATCCAGATCTTCCGCGGCAGCGAGATCCTCTATACCACCACGCGCCCCGACTGCCTCGCCACCCCCAGCGAGGAGCCCGGGCGATGCTGCATCAACGGCGCGTGCCAGTTCATCCTTCCCTCGGCGTGCGCGTCGCTCGGCGGCACCTTCACACCCGGCGCAACTTGCAGCGGCAATCCCTGTGCGCCCACGGGCGCGTGCTGCGTCGGTTCCTCGTGCTCCACGCAGACCCTCGCCGGTTGCAACGCACTCGGCGGCACGTGGTCGCAGGGCGCGGCGTGCACGCCGACGCTCTGCGTGCCCCCCGCGCCAGTCCTGACACTCTCGGGCTCCGGCAGTTCGTCCAGCGCCTGGCAGCAGCCCATCACGTACACCTTCAACGCCGGAAACACCGGCAATGCCAACGCCACCAACTGCCAGCTCGTCGTCTACACCCCCAGCGGGGCCGCGTTCGTGAGCGCCACCCCTACCCCGAGCTCGAGCGGTTTCGGTGAGGTGCGGTGGAACCTCGGGGCCATCGCCGCGGGTGCGAACCGGACGATCACATTGACCGTGAACGCGCCCTGCAACGTGCCCACAGCGACACTCTTTACGTACTACCTGCAGGCCGGCAACGCGCCGTTCGTGAACGGAGCCCCGCAGATCAACACCACACTCGCCTCCGAATCCACCGACCCAGCGCCGATCTCGCTCGCCAGTGTCATCCCCCCTGCGCCCCTGGGCCCCGGCGCGTTGTCGACGCACACAGTCACTGTGACCAACAACTCCGCCCTCGCTCGCCGGCTCAATGTCTCGCTCAATGGTCCCGGCAACAGCGCAGAGTTCGTCGAGGCCCTCACGCCCAACATCGGCACGTGGGTCATCGGCCCCACCTACCTCTCCTGGAACGACGACTTCGCCCCCGGTGAAACCAAGCAGATCGTCTTCACGACACGGATCATCGACTGCATCCTCCCCACGCAGTTGACCACCGCCCTCAACGACGGCGCGCCCATCGCCGCCCGTTCCAGTTGTGGCATCAATCGCGGCACGACCGCCGCGCCCGCGACCGTCGGGCTCCTGCGCCCGATTTCCGTCGCCATGGGCGTACCGCCCATCCCGGGTTCGGTCAGCCCGATCGTGAACAACGGGCAGATCCTCGGTTCGAACGGCCCCTTCACGATTGACCTGTCCGTCACGAACAACCTCGCGGTCGCGTACCCCGAGGCGTATTTCTCCCTCACCATTCCCGAGAGTCTCATCGTCGCGGACCCGCCCTTCGTCGGCAACCCGCCCGACGGCATGACCTACGACTCCGGTTCGCGCACCATCTCCTACTTCGGTGCACTCGCGCCGGGCACATTGTCGTTCTCCATCGCCGCTTCGGGCGACCCGGCCGGATCCTGCGCGCACACGCTCGCTCTCCAGGGCGGGAGCAGCTTCAGTTGTTCCGATCTCAACGCGACGCTGCGCCTGTACACGTTCGGTGGCCTGCCCGCCGAGAACGCGATGCTCTTCCTCGCCGACGGCTCGCAGTTGTACTCGTGGGATCCCGTGACCGAGGCCGAGCCCCGCCGCCTGGGCTGCCTCCCCGGAAACGGCCGCACCTTCACGCGAGCACCCGACGGCCGCCTCTTCTTCACCGGCACCATCGATTACATGTTTGACCCCGCGACGCTGGCCGTCACCGAGCTCATGCCGATCATCCGCTCTCAGGTCGGTCCCGAGGCCGACGGCCCCTTCTTCCTCTTCCAAGACCTCGTGTGGGACGAGACCGCCGAGCGACTCTACCTCCTCGCGATGAACTACTCCCTGGGCCGCGGCACCATCGTCCAGTTTGACCCGACGACCAACATCGCCAACCGCGTCATCACGCGGAACGACTTCGCGTACCGCTACGAGATCGAGGTCGACACCCTCGGCCGGCCCTTCGTGCCGCTCTCCGACGTTGCGCGTCGCGTTGATCCAACCCAGCCGCTGCCATTGGACTCGGCAAACGCGCAGCCCGTCATCGCTCCGGTTCCCTCGTACGGCTTCCCCCTCGGACCTCAGTCACGCCAGAGCCACTCGTACGTCAGCCGCCCGGGCGGTGGACTCCTGGTCTTGAGCTCCGCCTACTGGTCGCAGAGCGGCGGCGGCCAGAACGTCAACTGGAACCTCTTCTCCCTCGCCCAGAGCAACGCGGCCGACGTCTTTACCGTCGTCGAGCCCCAGCTCGCGTGGCGCGGCGGTGCCTTCCCCGGCCCGCTCCCCCCGCGCCCCGTCCAGTTCACTCCCGTTATCGACCCAGCGCTCCTTGGTTCCACTCGCCTCCTCGGCGTCGATGAAAGCCGCACGCTCCTGCTCGACTACGCCGTCGGAACCAACAGCACCACCGCGAACGGCCGCCTCATGGAGCTGTCCTCCGGTACCAACGTCACCACGCTCTTCCCGACCACCACACTTCCCTTCATCCTCCGCGACGTCATCTGGATCACGGGGCCCGCGACGTGCCCCGCCGACTGGGATGGCAGCACCGGCGTCGACGGCGACGACGTCATCGCGTTCTTCGCCGACTGGGACAACAACAACGCCGACTTCAACGGTGACGGCGGCACCGACGGCGACGATGTCATCGAGTTCTTCGCCCACTGGGACGCGGGCTGCTGAAGAAGGAACCACCCATGCACCGCTCCATTGCCGCCCCCCTCGCCCTTCTCGCCTTCGCCCTCTCGTGCGTCAGTGCCTTCGCGCAGTCCATCGTCGGCGAGTTCCAGCCCGTCGATAACCGCTGGCTCGCATCCAACGGCACGATCGGGATCGCGTACTCCGGCGGCGCGAACATCACGATCGACCGCAACGGCAACGGCATCGTCGGCGCTGCCGCGGGCGATCCCACCGATCCCGTCTACGCGCTTCCCGTCGAGTCGCAGAACGGCCTGAACTACTTCCTCTCGCCCACCCGCGAGTACCTCTACGCCACGCGCAGCGGCGTCGGCGGCTGCGGCGGTGGGATCCTCAACATGCGCATCTACCGCCTGCCGCTGCCTGTTGGTCCGATGGAGCTCATCCACACCGATTGCCTCCCCTGCGGCGCACCGTTCAACGGCACGCCCCAGTTCTACGAGACCGGCCTCGTCGCCAACGCGCCCTTCGCGTGGGGCGTGTCGAACCAGCGACTGCTGTTCATCGTCTCTCGCAACAGCCAGACCACCTGCTCCGTCGCGTCCACGCAACTCGCGCTGCGCGTCTACGACCTCAACGTCCCCGGCCCGTCTGGCCGCGCGATGGTCACGCTGCAGGAAGGCTGGGAGCCGCCAATCCGCGTGGCCCAGTCCGGCACCGCCTGCTTCATCAAGCACGACCTCACCAGCAGCCCGCTCGACGCCGACTACACCCTCATCGACCTCTGCCCCGGAGCCTCATTCGGTCAGCCCATCTTCACCGCCGACAACGTTGCGGGTGATGTGCGAGCCTCCGTTGCCGCCGCGGCTTCGGCGTCTTTGACCTACCTCGTGACCGACGACGGCGCCACCGCGTTTCAGAACACCTTCCCCGACTGTGTCGCGACGCCCGGTCCCGTCCTCGGCTCGTGCTGCGTCGACAACACGTGCATCCAGACCACCCAGGCCGCCTGCTCCGGCACCTGGACCGCCAACGCCAGCTGCACCGCCAACCCGTGCGGCCCGCCCCCCACACCGATCCTCTCCCTCTCCGCTTCCGCCCCCGCCACCGTACAAGCCCTCAATCCGTACTCGTACTCGATCATCGCCACCAACTCCGGCACGCTCGCGGCAACGAACGTCACCGTTCAGATCGTGGCGCCCAGCGGCGTGAACTTCGTCAGCCAATCCGGCGGCGATGCGGGCAGCTCCGGCACCCTGTGGAACATCACCAGCCTGGCCCCCGGTCAGTCCCGCACACTCACCGCGACCTACTCGCCACGCTGCACCTCGACCACCGTCACGCTGAGCTCCTACACCATCGACTCGCAACAGACCAACCCCGTCGCGGGTGCGCCCGTCGTCACCAGCGCCGTCATCGGCTTCCCCACCGATCCCGTCACCATCACCGCCACCTCCACGCCTTCCACTTCTCCGCTCTTCGCCGGAGACACGGTCGAGCATGCCATCACGCTCACCAACGCGACCGCGGCGAACCATCAACTCATCTCCTTCGGCGCCAGCGCGGGCGATTCCAGCGAGCTCGCGCAGCAGCTCGACGCCGGCTCCGGCAGCTTCACGACGTTCCTCGGTAACTCCATGACGTGGACCGGCAACCTTCCCCCGTTCTCGTCCACGACCATCCGCTTCACCACCCGCATCCGCGCGTGCATCTTCCCGACCCACACGACGAGCCGCCTCAACGACGGCTCCACCATCACCGTCTCGAATCGCTGCTCTGTCGCGCTCGGCTCCACCCTCGCACCCCCGGGCACCCCTATCCATCACCCCGTTTCACTTTCCTTCCAGGCGACCAACATCTCGCCCGGCATCGTCGGCCCTGCCGCCGTCGCTGGTTCCATCTTCGAGGGCCGCACCTACCAGCCCGTGCGCGAAGGCGCAACGGCCCTGATCGCCGCGACGTTCACGAACGATCTTCCGACGCCCATCGCCGCGCTCACCGGCACGATCCTCATTCCGTCGAGTCTCATCCTCGCCGACCCGCCCTTCGTCGGCGCTCCGCCCGCGGGCGTCACGTACTCGGCGGCGTCCCGCACGATCTCCTACGCGCTCCTGCTCGCGCCCGGCCAGTCCGCCACCATCGAGTTCAACACCACTGTTCCCGTGGGCGCGACGTGCCTCAGCCTGCTGGAGCTCGAAGGCGGCACCTTCGCCGGATGTACGGACGTTGGCGGCGACCTCGCGCTCATCAGCGTAAAGGCCCCGCCCCAGACCGACGCCATCTTCGCGATGCACGCCTCGCAGGGCATCACGTACATCACCGAGTCTCCGCTCGCCGCCATCCGCGCCACCTGCGCCATCGCCGAGATCTGGTTCGGTATGGACATCGATCCCAGCGGCAATGTCTGGCACGCGGGCATCCCACTTACCAAGCTCAATCCCGCCACCCTCGACTTCGCCATGTACACCGAGGCCGAGACAGGCTTCGACGCCGTCACCCCCTGCCTCATGCGTGACGCCGCGTGGGACGCCACCACATCGACGCTCGTGACACTTCACCGCTCGACCACCGGCGGCCTGGGCCTGCTCTTCCGGTTCGATCCCGCCACCCGTCAGATCACCCACCTCATCACCGACCCCGCCTTCGGGACCGCCAACGACGTCGCGGTTGACCCCGACGGCGCGGCGATCGTTCTCACGCCCACCGGGCTTCGGCGTGTCCCCCTCGCGGGCGGTAGCTTTCCGCTCGCCGCGGGCAGCGGTTCAACCCTCGCACTCCCCGTGCCGCAGCACAACTTCGGCACAGCGGTTGGCACGCTCACATCGTCGTCGGCGCTGCGTCTCACGACGCTTTCGCCCCGGACGTACGGCGTGACGATCGGCAACTACTACCGCGAGGAT
>JBIKMF010000173.1:0-8184 GCA_044359425.1 Phycisphaerales bacterium | reverse complement strand
TCGTGGTCATGCGTCAGCGGCCGGGCGACGACGGTCTGTACTGGTTCAGCTGGATGAACGAAGGCCTCGCCAAAGGCCCCGGTCACGGCATGCCCAGCAGCCACGCGGCGGTCGCCTTCGGCGCGGCATTCGCGATCGCGAGGCTCTGGCCCATGGCGGGATGGGTCGCGGTCCCGCTGGCGGTCGGCTGCAGCGCAACCCGGATGCTCGCCGGCGCCCACTACGCGACCGACGTGTACGTCGCCGCGATCCTCGGCTGGTTCGCGAGCGGGGTGGTGGTGCGGGTGATGGGCGATACGCGGCCAAACAAGGGCGCAACGAACTGATCCAGCACCCCCCGCTCGTTCCGCATCGGGGCTCCTATTCTTCACATTGCCGATGCGCACGCTCGACCGGTACATCATCCGCCAGTATCTGTTCAACATCGTGTTGCTGCACGTGGTGCTCTTCACCTTCGTGATCGTGGTGGACTTCTCCCTCAACTTCGACGAGTTCGTGGAGATCGCCCAGAAGACCCCGACTCCGACCGGGCAGGAGCCGAGTTCGCTGCGGACGGGGCTGCTCGCCGCCGCGCTGGTGCTGGACCTGTGGTGGCCCCGGCTGTTCCTGCTGTTCAACTACCTGCTGGGGCTGATGCTGGTGGGTGGGATGGGATTCACCTGCGCGCAGATGGTCAAGCAGCGCGAGTTTGTGGCGATGCTGGCGAGCGGGCAGAGCCTGACGCGGGTCGCGCGTCCGCTCATCATGGTGGCCATCGGGCTGACCCTGTTCCAGGGCGTCAACCGCGAGATCATCCTGCCCCGACTCGCGGAGCTTCTCACCCGAACGAAGGACGAAGCGGGCCAGCGGTCGCTCGCGGCGGTGAACCGGTTCATGACGGCGGACGCGAAGGGGCGGATCTTCTACGCCCGCAGCTTCGACGCCACCGCCGGCTCCATCGACGGCCTGTGGATCTACGAGATCGACGGCGAAGGGCTGATGACCGGTCGCATCACCGCGAAGTCCGCCCGCTGGCGCGAGGGCGCGTGGGTGCTGCAGGACGGCCGCATGGAATCCCGGATCGACCGTGGCGCAAACCCCGAGACCGCGTTCCGGCCTGTGGCGAGTATCGAGACCGACCTGAGCCCGACGCTTCTGAAGCTCCGCCGCTACAAGGAATACCGCCACAACCTGTCGACCCAGCAGGTAACCGAGTTGCTCGCACAGTACCGGCAGGAGCCGGAGCCGCCGATCGCGATGATCCGCGACCTCGAACGCAACCGCTGGGGCCGGCTCGCCACCATGGCGGCGAACTTGCTCTCGCTTCTCATCTGCCTCCCCTTCTTCCTGCAGCGGGAGCCGACGAGCATGATCATCCAGAGCCTCAAGTGCGCTCCGATCGCGCTGATCTCTCAGGTCGGCGGGGTGCTGGGTGCTGAAGCGAACATCCCGGGCCTGCCGCCCCACCTGTCGGTCTTCTTGCCCGTGATGATCCTCCTGCCGCTGGCGATCGCGTCGATGACCAGCGTGAAGTCCTGACCGGAGCCGCAGATGAACCGCCCCGCCTTCGCCGCGTTGCTTTGCGCCCTGCTCGCCGGCGGGTGCGTGCAGTCCACCCACACCACGGACGGCCCCATGACGACCGCGACCACCACCACCGGCGTGCTCTTCCGCACCCTGACCATCGCCGACCAGCAGTACAAGTACGCCGTCTACGTCCCGCGCGGGTACGACGCGTCGCGCCCGTGGCCGTGCGTGGTCTTCCTCAACGGCAAGGGTGAGTGCGGGCGCGACGGCCAGCGGCAACTGGGCGTCGGGCTGCTCCCGGCCATCATGCTCGACGAAGCGGGCTGGCCGTGCATCGTCGTCTTCCCCCAGAAGCCCGAGTCCGAAACCGCTTGGGAGGATCACGAGGCCGTGGTGCTCGGCGCCCTCGAAGCCACCCGACGCGAGTTCACCGTCGATCCATCCCGCATCGCGCTCACCGGCCTGTCTCAGGGTGGGCACGGCACGTGGGTCATCGGGTCGCGCCATCCGGAGCTCTTCTCACGCCTCGCGCCCGTCTGTGGCTACGGCGATGCCTCGGCGATCGCGCCCGGCGCATCGATGCTGCCGGTCTGGGCGTTTCACGGCGAGAAGGACGATGTCGTGAAGCCCGAGCAGACCCGCGGAATCGTCGCGGCGATCAAGGCCCACGCGCCGGGTGCCGACGTGAAGGCGACCTACTTCGCGCAGGCGAACCACAACAGTTGGGACGACGCCTACCGCACGCAGAAGCTGGGCGAGTGGCTTGTCCTGCCTCGCCGGTGATCAGCGCTGACGCATGTAGAGGTGCACCGCCATGTTGGTGTAGAGGTGCGTCTCGGGGCCGATCGCGCCCTCGATCTTGAGGTCCGCGAGCACCTTCTCCTGGGCGGGGACTTCGGGCGCTGGTGTCTTGTCCACCTCGACCTCGATCGTGGGATCGATCACGTCCTCTTCCGGCGGCTCCTCGGTGCGGCGAGGGCGCGGGTTCAGCACCTCCTGCTTCCACTTGGATCGCTCGTTGCCCTTCCGCTTGAACTTGCGGATGGGCTCGGCGGGAGCGGCGGCGACGGGGGCGGCGGCCTCGAGCCAGAGGGGGTGCGGGGTGCGGAGGATGGCGTACCCATCGTCAGAGAGCAGGGCGACGAGGGCCTTCATCTGGGCCATCACGCGCCGGTAGCCGGTCAGCTCGCGCACGAGTGGGTAGGGCGGATCGAGGAAGGCGAGCTTGAGGGGGCGGGGGCAGCGTGCGATGGCGCCGGGGCCGAGGGCGTCGCCGCGGACGACGTCGCAGCGGTCGCCGCAGCCGAGTTCGAGGATGTTGCGTTCGAGGATCTCGGCGATGGCGGGGTGCTTCTCGACGTGGACGCAGCGTTTGGCGCCCCGGCTGATGGCTTCGAGACCGATGGCACCGGTACCGGCGAAACCGTCGAAGACGGTGGCGCCTTCGCAGTGGCCGCGAAGGAGCATGAAGAGCGACTCCTTCACCCGGTCGGGGATGGGCCGGGTGATTTCGGCGTCGGGCGGGGTTTCGAGGACACGGCGGCGGTACTCACCGGCGATGATGCGCATGGTGGAGGTTAGGAGCGGAGCGGGGGAAAAAAAGCCCCGCGGACCGGAGGGCCCGCGGGGTGGGGATTCGATCGGAAGTGGGGATTACTTGTCGCGGAGGAGCTGCTTGAGGTCGCGTTCCTGCTGCTCGAGCCATTCGAGGAGCTGGTCGGGCTCGGCACCGATGACGAAGATGGCGATGCCGGGGTTGGACTTGGCGATCTTCTTCAGGCGATCGAGGGCCTTGCGGGCCTTGTTGACGAAGGGCGGACGATCCTCGGGCTGGGCGGCCTCGGCCGCACCGCGGTTGCGCTGGTAGTCGCGCATCACGTTGTTGGCTTCATCCTGATCCTTCTTGGTCTGGTCGCGGAACTTCATCGTCCACTTTTCGGCCTTGCAGACGGGCCAGGCGATGCCTTCCATGCTCTCGCCGATCCACTCGAGCTCCTTGTAGCCCATCTTCTGCTGGAGTTCCTGGATGTTGACCGCGGTGCCGCGGGAGAAACCGACTTCGAGGGCGTTGGTGGCGTTGAAGGTGAGGATCTCGTTGTCGCGGTTGACGACGATCTTGCCGGAGACGGTGTCCGGGTACCAGTTGACCTTACCGTTCTCATCGATCGTGCAGGAGAGGGGGTGCTGGATCTGCATGGCACGCATGATGTCGGGGTGGTACCCGCCGCGGGCGGAGATCTCCCGCATCATCGAGAGGACTTCCTCGAGCTGGAAGCCTTTGACGGCGACGAGGGCACCGCTATAGCCGGTGCACGCGCCGAAGTTTCCGACGGGCGTGAAGTAGATTTCTTCGATGCAGAGCGCGCTCATCGCGGCGGCCGAGATGGCGGATTCGATCCAGGCGACGACGCGGAACCGCTTCTTGTAGTTGAAGTGGATCTCGTCGGAGATCTTCTGGATCTCGAACAACGCACCACCGCCGGACGACACGCGGAGAACGATGACGCCGCTCTTGTCGGTGCCGATTTCCTCTTCGAGGAGGGGGCGGGCCTTCTCAAGGGCGTAGGCGGTCATGAAGATGCCGACCATGTCCTTCTCGCCCTTGTGATCACCCATGGTGACGACGGCGGCGCGGGGAGCACCGGTGTAAACGGGCTTGGGAGCATCTGCGTTCGCGTCCGACTTCTCATCGGACGAATCAGCGGGCTTCGGGGCGTCCGTGGTGGCGGGCTGGGCCGGCTTGTCGGCCGGGGCGTCCGCGGGCTTGTCGGCGGGGGTGGCGGCGTCGACGTTCCGCTCGACCGCGCTGGTGTCGGACTTGAAGAACATCTTCTCCTGCTTCTTCCCGCCCTTGTCGATCTTGATCCAGACGCAGCAGGCTTCTTCGCGGACGATCTCACCCTCGTAGACGGTTCCGTCCTTGAGCGTGACGCGGTCCAGCGCGAGCGCCGGGGAAGCGACGAGGAGTCCAGCTCCGACGATGAGGCCGATCGAGGCCGCTCTAATCCGATTCATGATGGTTTTCATTGCAGGGTTCTCCGAATCGCGGGGCTTACTTGTCCTTCTTGTCCAACTGCTGCTGGGTGTCGAGGTTGTTGATGGCATCGTCGATCTGGGGGATCGGCGGGATCTGGTTCTGCTGCAGGAACTCGGGCAGGAGAGCCTCTTCCCACTGCTGCTGAATCCGCTTGATCTCGAGAAGGAACTTCTTCTGGCGGGAGCGGAACTGGCGACGCTCGTTCCAGCCCGCGGGGGGCTCTACGCGAACATCCTGAAGTTCACGCATCGCCTTCTTGAGGGCTCGTTCCGCGCGATCGACACCCGAACGCCAATCGTCGAAGATCTTGGTCGACTTGCTCTCGATCTTGCGGCCGGACCGGTCAAGACCCAGAGCCAGCAGCAGCTCATCAGGGGTGTCCACGGTGCCGTTGCTGAGGCCGACCAGGCTCGCGCGGCGGGCGTCCAGCGTCAGCCAGTCGTTGCCGCGACCGTCGAGCACTTCACCCTGGCTATCTTGCTCCGCACCCGTGCCGCTGTCGGTCAGGAGTTCTTCGGCGGGGTTCTCAGGAAGCCGCTCGACGAGCACGGGCTTGCCGTCGTCGTCGTACGCGAGCGTGAGCACGAACTCGCGGCGGGTCATGGCCCGCATGAGGCGGAAGTCGTGCTCGCCGGCGTTCACGATGCCTTCCAAGTGACCGAGGCGCAGCGAACGCTGCTTCTCGCGGACGACTTCATCGCCCACGCCCTCGAAGATGGACTCAAGACCACCCAGCGCACCGATCTGACCGGCCGAGTGGAAGTAGATTTCCTTGCCGGCGAAGGGGAGCGGAGCAATCCCGCCTCGACCTTCCTTCACCCACATGACGATCCGCGGCGAGGGCTGCCACTTGTCGGGCACCTCGCTCGTGAAGATGGTCGAGATCGGCTCGACGCGGAAGACCTTGTCGACGTTGCGGCCCGGCTCGGCGTACGAGGCGTACTCGGGTGCGATCCGGCCGGTCCACTTGCCGTTGACTTCCACGATGACCACGTCGGCCTTGTGAGCCTGGGCATCCAGGATCGCCTCACGCACCGGGGTCTGTGAGATGTCGCGGCCGAGGATGCCGTCGAGCTTGATCCAGTAGTAGGTGTTGCCGTCGCCGTTGCCGACGACCGCGTCCTTCTTGGCCGAGTCCTTCTTGTCGGTGTCGTTCTTTGGAGTCGAGGCGGAAGTGGAGGTGGTCGAGTCTGCGGGGGTGTCCGACGGCTTCTTGGAGGCCTTCTTGATCTCGGCGATCTTCTTGATTTCGATATCCTCTTCGTAGGGGATACCGGCGATCAGCCGCTTGAACCGCACCTTGGTCTTGTCCTCAGAGACAATCGTCCCGGTCAGGATCGTCCCGTCGCGCATGACGAGCACGTCCTGGTCGGTTCCGCTCTCGCTCCGCTTCACCTCGTTCGACTTGGTCTGGGCGTAGGCGGATTCAACCCCGCCCGCACACACCATGACGCACGCGGCGCCGACCGCCAGGGACCGGAGGACCCGCGACCACTCATTCCCAGTTCTTGACGTGTTGCTCATCACACCGATCCTCAATATAGAAGGGTCCACCGTTCGTACCTGACAGGCCCACCAAGGGCCGCAGAGCATATCCGACCGAGAAAGCACCAACCCCGGCGGGCGTGCCCCCCGGTTTCCATCCCTTCCGACGCGGGTACTCCCGTTTGGTTCCCCCGTACCCGTCCAGAATTCCCCCGTCGCCTTCCGGTCACCCACCCTTGAACCGCCCCCAGGCAGCAAGGGCCTCGGCTTCGCCCTGGGCCTCGGTCGTGATCCGGTCCTCCAACTGGGCGTCGTAGACGGCGTCCAAGACCTTCTTAAATGCGGGTCCGGGCCGCAGGCCGAGGCGAGTCAGGGTGTCGCCGGTCACCAGGGGCTTGGGCTGAATCCCGCTTGGTGTCTTGGAAAGTTCGTCACTATCGGACTTCACCCGCTCGCGCAACCCCGGGTTCACCCCCCCCAGGATCTCCAGAACCCCCCCGAACCACTCCTTGGCGGCCTCCCGCTTCCGCCTCGCGACCCCCCACTCCCCCCAATTTCCGGTTACCTCGGCAAGGCTCGCGAGGGTCCCGGCGATGGCTTCCCGTTCCTCGTTGGAGAGCATCAGGCTCTTGCGGACAACCCCCAGGTCTGCGGGGGACACCCGGCCAAGGTCCACCAACCATGCCGCGAGGGCGACGGCGAACCCCGCGCCTGCGGAGATTTTGGCGAGGGCGGGTCCGCTGCCTCCGCCCTCAAGGCCCAGGACGGAGCCGATGAGGCCGAGGGAGGCCAGGGCGTCTACGGCTCCCGCCCGGGTGGGATGGTCGAGCATCATCCGCAGTTCTTCACCGATGCGTTCGCGGGAGACCCCCCGGAGGTCGGAGGCGTGTCGGGTGATTGCCGCGGCGGTGTCGGGGTGGATGGCGAAGGCGAGTTTGGCGGCGAGGCGGACGGCACGGAGGGCGCGGAGGTGGTCTTCGGCGAGACGCTGGTCGGGGTTGCCGACGGCGCGGATGAGGCGGTGGTCGAGGTCCTGGAGGCCACCGACGAAATCGATGATCCAGCCACCGGTGGGAGCGGGGGTGCTTTGGGCGTGGTCGAAGGCGGGGCCGGTCGGGCGGTCGGGGG
This sequence comes from Phycisphaerales bacterium, assembly GCA_044359425.1. Taxonomy (GTDB): domain Bacteria; phylum Planctomycetota; class Phycisphaerae; order Phycisphaerales; family UBA1924; genus JBEIUO01. The sequence goes on along the minus strand of JBIKMF010000173.1, from coordinate 1,028 downwards.
ACCAGAAGAGGGCGTTGACGGTGTAGTCGCGGCGTGCCGCGTCGTCGGCGGGGTTGCTGAAGGTGACGGTGTCGGGGCGGCGGGCGTCGGTGTAGCGGCCGTCGGCGCGGAAGGTGGCGACTTCGACGGTCAGGCCCTGTGAGCGGACGAGGACTACGCCGAAGCACGCGCCGACCTCGGCGGTTCTGGGGAAGAGGCGGGAGATGCGGTCGGGGGGCGCGTCGGTGGCGACGTCGTAGTCGCTGGGTTCTCTGCCGAGGAGGGCGTCGCGTACGCAGCCGCCGGCCATGAGGGCGATGAAGCCGTTGGCGCGAAGCGTGGAGATGATGTCGAGGGCGAACGCCCGCTCGTCCATAGCCCCGGACTGTAGCGAGAGCCGTGTATGCTCACCGGCATGCCCACCCCCTCCTCCACCCCCCCCTCCACTTCCCCCTCCAACACCCCCTCCACTTCCCCCTCCACCTGCGCCCATCTCGACGCGGATATGCTGCGGCGGCAGACGGCCGCGGCGGTGGAGCTGATCGCTCGGTACTGGAACTCGCTGGACTCAAGGCCGGTGCGATCGGCGGTGAAGCCGGGGGAGATCTACTACGCGATGCCACCGGTGCCGCCGTCAAAGGGGCTTGGGGAGGCGGGCTTCTCTGAGGCGCTTCGCACGATCGAGGGGTTGTTCGTTCCGGGGCTGACGCACTGGCAGAGCCCGAACTTCTTCGCGTTCTTTCCGGCGAACATCTCGACCCCGGCGGTGCTCGGGGAGTTGTTGAGCGCGGGGCTGGGCGTGCAGGGGATGCTGTGGGCCACGAGTCCGGCGTGCACGGAAGTGGAATCGCGGGTGGTGGATTGGCTTGCGCAGATGCTCGATCTGCCGGAGGCGTTTCTGACGCGGTCGGCGAACGGGGGTGGGGTGATCCAGTCGACCGCGAGCGAAGCGACGCTCTCGGCCCTGGTTGCGGGTCGTTGGCGGGTTCAGCGCGCGCTGGGTGAAGAGGACCGGCCGCTGGCGATCTACGCGTCAACGCAGGCGCATT
>JBIKMF010000201.1:0-7373 GCA_044359425.1 Phycisphaerales bacterium | reverse complement strand
AGGGCGAGATAATGACTGGATATTTGTAATTTTGGGCGTCGCTGTCTGCCTAATGGGTTCGTTTGCGTTTTTAGTCGGTGCCACTAGTGACCATAGAACGAAAGAGCAAGTTTCGATTCGTCGCTTATCTGAGCTCAAAACGCTAATAAAAAGAAACAAGGAAATGGCTGACAATTGAAGTGGAATCAGACGCGATGAGTTGCTGAAAACTCAGGAGCTTCAAGGGCCGCGTCCAAAGGACGCGGCCCTGTTTGTTTACAGGACCGTACCCACCGTCAACCGGCCGCGAGCCACGCCATCCACGCGGGAAATCGCGCCACCGGCGATCCCGGCTCGATGCAGAGAGTCTTCTCTGTTTCGCCGCGGCAGCCAACGCTCCTTCGCAAAACGGAACGCCAGAGGCGAACTTCACAGATGCTCCTTCGCGAAGTAGGCCGTCGCTTTTTTTAGAATGTCACGCTCCATGCGGAGGCGTGCGATGTCCTTCTCGAGTTCGCGGATGCGTTGCGCGGCGGGAAGATCGGTAGGAACGGTGGAGACCGTCGAGGCCGCCTTGGCCTCCTCGACCCAGCCGCGGACGGTGTGGTAGTTGACATCCAACCGGCGTGCGACGGAGGAGATTGTGTGGCGTTGGACGAGAACCTGCTCGACCGCACCCCGCTTGAACTCGTCCGAATAGACCTTCTTACCCATCGTGACACTCCTTTCCCCGGGCTGTTGTAGCACGGGTCGGTTTGTGTCAACGGAACGTGGGACGGGTCACGGTCAGCTCGGGAGGGAGCCACGTAGTGGTTGGTTCATTCTGCACGCATCCTCCTGACTGTTCGTCGGGGCACTTCGAAGTGCTGGTGGAGTCTTCGCCCATGACCGGTCGCCTTCGATGAAGAGTGTACCGCGTCATCGAAGGCACTGCCGGATCTGGGCAGCGGTGAACACGTCCGGTGAGGTAATCTCCTCAAGGAGCCGCGGACACTCCGCGTCGGTCAGGCGGACGTGGTTGCGGGCGTTGAACTTCTGACGGAAGTTGCCCTCGAGGGCGGCGCGGTCGCGTACGTCCGAGCGGTGTAGGCACTTCAAGTCCAGACGTTTGGCTACCAGGTGGTCTTCAAGTTCGCGTTCGGTGAAAGTCATCGCGGGTTCGACCAGGCGGGGCGGATCGGAGATGGACCGGCTCGGGAGTCCAATTGTACCGGGAACGGAGTGAACCCACAAGGTCTTGACAGTGCTCGTCCGCCCCGGGGGGGGGGGGGGCGTCCCGGATGCGCGGGTGGGCTGCCGTGCCACCCACAGTGCGAATTCCTGGGACGGGGTACAGATTCTCGTCGTCACCACCGGTCTGAACGATGCGATCCGGGAACCCTCGTATGCCCCGTGTAGACGCGGGGTGTTGGCACAGTGATCGCTCGCGGGGCAATCTCGTGCACGCTGCGGAATCGCCGGACGATCGGCCGAGGGCCGCCGAACTGGCCTCGACGGATCTCGACGACTCCGCCCACCCACTTCGCGAACCGCTCAAAATCGGCAAGGCTCACTTCGCGCTGCGCAAGCGAGGCCCCCCGCCCGCGCAAGCGTCTAAGTTTGCTGCGGCGCGCTGCTTGTTCCGGCCTAGAGCCGTTCTCCGCGGTCATTTGTTCTCGCGTGCACCGCGAACTGTCACCCTGGACCACAGACACGGGATTGGATCTCGGGGGCATCGCGCTCGCTCGGGTGCCTGGTCCCGGACTCGTCTTCGGACGGATCGCCAAGTTACTTCGTCCCGCGACGGCCCGCGTCGGTGAGCGGCTCACTTTGGGCGAATAGCGAGCCATGATCGGCTTTGGCACCTTTATTCCGACTCCAGTGAGCATCATGACCAAGTGGCGAACAGCCTTGGTGAAGCGCACCGTCTCTGGAGCCTCTGATCGCACTCGCGTCAGTTGGGCTTCGAGAGCAACGTAGAATTTGGTCCCAGCTCTCGGTCCGCGTTGAAGTTCAACTTGGACGGCGTCGATCGCTGCCGAAAAGCAGTCCAACTCCCCTGAAAGTGTGGGCAAGTCGGGTTGACATGCTTTGGTTTGAACAGGTTCACAATCAACCCTCGCAGATGCTGTATCCTCGCTCGCCTCGTCCACCTGCCCCATGATCGACGCTTTCTCAGGGGAGCCGAGGCCCAAGCGTGCGCCGACCGCGGAAGAACGTCGTGCGATCAGGGCGAGAATTTCACGTGCTCTCCGCACCCGACTAGTCCACTTCCGGCTGGAGGCTCGGTGCTTGTCGAGCTCACAGATGAGTTTGCGGAGTTTCTTCGATTCGTTCGGAGCGACGTTCGCTGACCTTTCGGCGACAATGGCGAGCGTCGTCATGATTTCTGCCCGAATGTGTCGAACGTTGTTGGAGACCGAACGCATGGACATCCTCCCGGTCGGCGGAGTTTACCACACCTGCTTGCCGCGGGTTTCGTTGCCCTCCGCTGTTTCGGGTCGCATTGTACGGTGCTTCCCCCCTTGCCCGATTGAGGAATCCGTCTGGCTGCGCTTCTCCAGCGTAAACGTAGCGCGCAATTTCGGACCCCGTCGCAACGGGCGTCGCTGTCCTCCCCGACCGCGCCCGAGTCGCCCCCAAGCCCCCCAGCTGGGGGCACGTTCGGCCCGCAGCTCTGGGCGACAGACTTCCCGTTAGGGAGACTCCGACAGCCCCAGCCTGAGAGTCCAAACGTAGACCTCCTTGCCCATCGAACTTCGCCCGACCAACACTCGCCCGTCCTGGCTGACATCCCACGCTTCACTGCTCTCCCATGATTCATACTGCGTTAGTTGTCGCTTGTCTTCCACACCTGTTCGGGCAGCAAGAATTTCACGCACCGAGTAGAACCGGATTCTCGCGCCACCCGGCCCCCGGCGATCGATCCAACCGATCGCAGCCTCTCGCTTCAACTTCTCAGAACCCTTGGTCAGCACGCATCCGACGATAACCTCGCCAGTCGCCGACATTCCAAGCGGCACGAACCTACGGTGAGTAGTGGTCGCATCTGAGCCAGCCACGCTCGGCAAGATGAGTTCGCTGGTCAGCCCCACGCCGTCGATCCAGATAACTCCAAAATGAGAGTCGCTAAACAACTCATGCTTCACCGCAGTTTCTGGCGGAGCTTCCGAATAACAGGCCGCTCCAATCATGGTCGCGCCATCGAGCGACGTGTCGATCGCACAACTCGCTCGCAGCGACAGCTTGGCAGGCGGAACCAACTCGACCGTTTCGGGAACCCCCAATCGCCGGGGCACTCCCCAAACGTCCCAAGTAGCCGCGACTCGCGACTTGCCGCTCGCCAGAGTTCCAGAGGTGCCGACTGGTGCCATGGTTGTCGAGACAAAAGCTGTCGCCTCAAACCAAGCTGGCGACGGAGCGTCAAACATGCGTGCCCGCACCTCGCCACCTTTCGAGTCAAGCACTTGATAGACACGGGCTGGTTCGTCTGTCCGCCTATTCCATCTGTGCCATTCGCGGATGCGCCCGTCTCGAGCCGCAGAAGACGGAATCGGGAAAGTGCTAGTGGGATCAAGCCCCTCGCTTGGGATCGTGGAGTACCCTCCGGCATCTGCGGCGAGCAGCCTAGTTCTTGCCCACGCTCGCGTCGCTGCAACAGGCGTCATGTCGAAGGGAAGTCCCGGCTCGCCAAGCGAGAGTGGCACTTGACCCAACACCCTCGGGTCGAGGGACGGTTGATTCTGCCACTCGACGAGAGTGATCCGCTCCAACGAGCGACTCTGTCCCTCCTTCGGATCACTCCGCACCAGCCATTCCGGTGCGAACCACGCGACCAAGTTCCCCTCCGCCGCGAGCGCCGGGGGGAACGCATCGGGCGCCGCCACGGGCCGCAGCGATTCAGGTTGACGCCACTGCCAAATCCATACGAGCACCGCCACCGACACAACAAACCACACCGCCGCGACGGCAGTGGTGCCCCACCAGGCTACATATCTGGCTTTGACCAAGTGCATCCGCCCGGCGCTGTCGATGCACGCAAGCCCGTGCTCCTTGAAAATCTTCGACTCCCACAAGTTACGAACGAAGTAGGACGCGAGAGGCTCGCTTGTGTCCTCTTGGCGGCGCGTACCGGCCGCACGACTTGCCGGTCCGCTGACTGCGAGGTGCGACCACTCGCCGTCCGAAGGTGTCAGTCTTGCGACACGCTCCTCGTCGGGTGCCGCCGCCGTCAGGTAAATCCCGCGAAGGAAGACGGGTAGCGGTGCCAGTTCGTTGTCGCCGAACAGAGAGTTGACCATTTCAGTCACTCGTTCGACCAAGGTTTCGATCGTCGCAACAGCGAGTTCTACCTCGGCAATTCGTCTGGTCGCCTCGGCGCGATCCGGCTGGCACTGATGCACCGCTTGAATCTTCCTCGCGAACTCTCGCACGTTTGTTAGAAAGTGCGCGAGCCCATCGGTCACTCCCTTCGGATCAAACCCGACAGACGGAGGCTTGTCAGTTGACCATCCGAAAACACCGGCTCGTGCACCCACAAGTTCATCGCTTCCAAACAACGATTCGAAGCCGCCGATCAAGTCCAGTTTCGTGATGACAATGTAAATCGGCACGTAGTGGCGTGTCTCGTCATGCACTTGCGTGAGCCTTCGCCGCCATTCCTTCGCCCTGCTTGCGTCGGTTGCCGCCGCTGCTGAACCGAGCAACTCATCGACGCCGACGACAAGGCCTACTCCGTTAATCGGAGCGACGCTACCTCTGAACGCATCGACCTCGCGGAGCATAAGGCGCCAAATCTCATCCTCGCTTGCCCCGCCAACGCCGATCCGACCGGGGCAATCGATAGTCACTCCGTAGGTGTGCAGGACGTAGCGGACGGGCAGTGTTCCACCGTCGTTCGGCTTGGGAATCTGAATGTCGATGTTGACGTGCGCTGCTCTGCCTCCGGCGGACGAGAGCTGGCTCTTGCCACTTCCCGGCGCCCCCATCAGTAGCAACCAGGGGACCGTCTTCGCCTTGCTCTTCGTAGCAGAATCCCACTTTTCGAACGCCGTGACCCGCTCTCGTTTTTCCTCTCGCGGCGACAGCAGGCTAATCGTCGAGCTTTGGTTCGACCGAAGAACGGCACCGACGCCCCAGCCCGAGGCAAGCAGGATCATGACGACCCCTGCAGACCTGTACGAGAGCACACCGAGTACCGCACACACCGCCACAACCGCACAGACGATGATGAGCGTGATGAGAATGAGCTTGTGACGACCCAGGTTCACCATCATGGTTGAGCCTTCCACTCCACTTCCCCCAAAGGCTTCTGCATCGCTGCGGATTCCATCGATACGTATCGCGCAATGATCGCGACGACAGAAACGAGGAGCGCCGAGGATCCGATCACGATCGCAGCCCTTGCCAGTCGCTTCGTCCGCCAGCCCTGTAATAGCTTGGCAAGCGGCGTATGCGTCGCACCTGTCTTCAGCAGAATTGACAATGCTGACGATGCGGGGCGTTCATCGAGCTCGACGCCTCGTCGCTGTTGGAGCTTACCAATCAGTTCGTCAATCTCCTTCTTCCCGTCGGCATCAGAGGGCAACTCAAACTCAAAGCCGTGATCGAGACACCAGCCAAGCACGGAAACGGCAAGATCACTGTCGGGCGAGTGATCCGTGACGATCAACTCTGCCGCTTTCTTGAACTGCCCCATGTACGCATCACCAGCGAGATTTCCCCGCTTCCAACCAGGCAAGCCCTTTGAGAGGTAGTCGTCGATCCAACACTTCACCACAACGTGCACGCTCTCCGGCCAACTGGCACTTTGGAAAGTCGACGCTGTGTCCTTCTGTGCGCGAGCAAGCTCTGCGAGGAACCTGGCGTTGGCTTCTTGCGGGGTGCGCGGGATCATCGCTGCGGGCGCTGCGATTCGCAAACTGTCTCTCGCCGCGATCACGGTGATGAAGACCAGTCGGAACAACGGTTGGTATGACTGGAGCACCGTGGGACGAAGCATGGCGGGGAGGATAACTAACTCCGTTGGCAATGTGAACGATTGCCATCGGGTTGCGCAGAATTAATTCAACGTCAGCGTCGCACCATCGCTCCTGCAGAGCGGGGGAAACCTGCTCACGACGGGTCCCGCAGGGGCAGGCAATTTCTGCGCCCCTTGCAATCCTCCGCCCCGTTGAGGTAACTCTGGCTACGCCCACGCTGTTGAAGCGTAGCGCAAGGAGTACCGCCGATGCCCAAGCCACGACGCCCCAAGCCCCTACGCAGGTTCCCCCCCGAGGTCCTCGACGACGCCGAGGTCAGATCCATCATCGCCGCCGCCCGCGGGCCCGCCGCGACCGTCTCCCGTACCCGCGCGCTGCTCGTGCTTCTCTATAGAAGCGGCCTCCGCCTCAACGAGGCCCTGTGCCTGCGGCCCAAGGACCTCTCGGCCAACGCGATCCGGGTCCTGTTTGCCAAGGGCGGACGCTCCCGCACCGTCGGTATCGACCTCGGGGCCGCGCCGTACCTCGACGCCTGGCTCGCCGCGAGGGCGGCGTGGTCGCCCCCGTTGGACGCCCCGCTCTTCTGCACCCGCTCCGGCGGCAAGATCGCCTCCGCGGCTGTCCGACGCCTTCTCCCCGAGCTGGCACGCCTCGCCGGGGTCCGCAAGCGCGTCCACGCCCACGGGTTCCGACATACGCACGCCGCCCAGCTGCGGGAAGAGGGCGTGGACATCGGCGTGATCAGCAAGCAGCTCGGGCACACCAGCCTGCTGACGACCATCCGCTACCTGGACCACGTCGCGCCGACGCGCGTCATCGAGACGGTTGCGCGCCGCTCGTGGACCGTGGGTCAGACGCCGCCGCCGTCTGTGCCGATGACCATCTTGACGAACTGACGCTCCGCTCCGCACGCACCGCAGCGCGGCGTGCCGACCGGCACGTCGTCGAGAGTCCGCGCGAAGTACACCGTGCAGCCACCGCCGCACGCGCCGCAGTCGGGTTGCTCCCGCTGATGGTCTTCCAACCGCCGAACCCGCCTCGCCCACTTGTGCATGGTTCTTCGCCCCCTTACGCCCCCGTCGCCCGTTCTCTCGTGTGCCGCTCGGCACCACGCGGAGCATGGTACTTCGAACCCGCGATGTCACCCTTACCTCAGCGTCCCCGGCCCGTCTTCACGCTCGGTCTTCGCCGCCCGCTCTAACGCCTCCAGCCTCGATGCCACGTCGTCAAGCTCGATCGACTCGCGGCTGAACTTCAGGATCGCCACCGCCGCGCTGACCTTCGCCGCCGACGCCGTGGCCGGGTCCTGCATCACCCGCGCCAGTTGCTGAATCGCCATCGGGGCGTACCGCTGCGTCATCGTGATCGCCTGGGAGAACGCCTCGCGCCTGGCCTTGCGGTACGCGCGCGCGAACGCCTCGTCGTCGAGCCAGC
>JBIKMF010000172.1:0-8253 GCA_044359425.1 Phycisphaerales bacterium | reverse complement strand
ATTCGCCGCGGGTTCTCTCTGTGGCGGTTTCGGATGCTGCGGCACCTGCTGCGTCGATCGAGTCGCGGGCGATTGAGGCGTCGATTCCGAACGCGACGATCCTGCGCGATGGTGATGCGACGGCGGGTAATGCGTTGGCGGCGATGCCTGGGTGCGACATCGTTCACTTGGCGTGTCACGGCGTGCACTCGTCGGCGTTTCCGTTGTCGAGCCGGCTCAAGCTCGCCGACCGGTGGGTTACCGGGCGTGAACTCGCGGGGCATCTGAAGCCTGGAGCGGTTGTGGTGCTGAGTGCCTGCGAGTCTGCCCGTGCGGGTGATGATTCGGCCGCGGCGTTGCCGGCGATTGCGCGTGTATCGCTTGCCGGGGGTGCGTCGGCGGTGATTGCGAGTCGGTGGGCGATCGGGGATCAGTTCGCGGCGAAGTGGTTTCCTCCCCTAATCCAGCGTCTATCCCGGGGCGAACTTCCTTCCGGCGCGCTCCGGGCGATCCAGCTCGAGTGTGTGTCATCGCATGAATCCAGCTTTGACTGGGGCGGTTTGGTTGTTATCGGAGCGTTGCAATGAACTCCCGTGTGCTGTTTGCCCTGTTGGTCTCGCTCGTGTCCTTTGCTTCGTCTGCGCGCGCGGACGACCCGCCCTTCGTTGCGGACCAGGTGATCCTGCGGCTGCGGCCGGAGGCGTCCATCCTGGCGTTCAACGCGGCGTTTGGTTCGCAGACGCTGGACGAGGTTCCGTCGCGCTCGCTGTATCTGCTGCGGGTTCCGCCGAACACCGACGCACCGGCGTTTGTGGATCTCGTGGAAGGGGATCCCCGCGTCTTGCTGGTCTCTTTGAACTTACTGGCATCGGATGTTCCGGGCAGCGGCACGACGCAGAGCATCTTTCTTCGGTCTACTCGGCTGGAGTACGAATCGAATCCGGCGCTCGGTTCGATGCACATCACGCCCCCGCCGCCGGCGGTGCTGCAGGCTGGTCGCGGCGTGATCGTCGCGGTCCTGGACTCGGGGATCGACCCGGGGCACCCGGTGTTTGCCGATCGTGTGGATGCACGGGCGTACGACTTCCTTGCGGACTCCGGTTCGCTGTCTGATCCGGCGACCGGCACAGACTCCAACGGCAATGGGATCGCGGACGAGTACGCCGGGCATGGGACGTTTGTGGCAGGTCTGATCGCGCGGGTTGCTCCGGCGGCGACGCTTCTGCCGCTGCGGATCATGGATAGTGACGGCCAGGCTTCGGTGTTCGGGATCATCAACGCGCTGGAGTATGCAGCGGCGAACGGCGCGCGGATTGCGAACGTGAGCCTGGGGGTTCAGGCGGATCCGTTCTTCCTGCGTGAAGCGGTCGAGGACCTCTCGTCTCGGGGTCTGCTGATTGTGGCGGCGACGGGGAACGACGGACTGACCTCCGTGACGCGAGCGCCGGCGTCGTACGCGGGTCCGGCGGTGCTGGCGGTGTGCGCGATTGACTCGGCGGGCGTGCTGGCGCCGTTCTCGAACGTTGCCGAGAGCGTGTCCTTGGGCGCGCCGGGGGTCGAGACGGTCAGCACTGTTCCGGGGGGCTTCTACTCGACGGCCTCGGGAACGAGCTTTGCGGCGGCGTTGGCCTCGGGCGCGGCGGCGGTCATCGCGAGCGAGTGCATCAATCGGCCAGCGTCGGCGATCGCCTCGATTCTGCGTTCGGGCGCGACGAACATCGATGCGCAGAACCCCAATCACGCGGGCTTTCTCGGCGCGGGCGGGGCGAACCTCGCGGGATCGCTGGCGGTTGCAACGTGCCAGCGGCGGTGCGCTGCGGATCTCGATGACGGGTCTGGGAGCGGGACGCCGGACGGAGCGGTGGACGGAGAGGACACGATCTACTTCTTTGCCGGGTTCGATTCGTCTCACCTATCCGCTGACCTTGACGGCAGCGGCGGGGTGGACGGCGACGACGTCATCCTGTTCTTTGCACGGTGGGATAGCGGATGCTGAGGGGCGCGGAAAAGGGCTGGGCGTAGGGGCTGGTGGTCGGGGTGTTCGCGTCTGACCGTGCGGGCTTATCGGCGATTGTTGCGCCCCCTTTTGAGCGACCTCGCTCCGGGGGGTGCTGCTCCATATCCTTCCGCTTTCACTCCGCACCTTCATCCGGCGCCCCATGCTCGCACCCATTCTCATTCTCGCGTTTCTGCTTGTGCTCAACGGTGTCTTTGCCATGTCTGAGCTCGCCATGATGACGAGCCGACAGAGTCGCCTCTCGCAGTCTGCGCGTTCGGGGAACAAGGGGGCAGCGATGGCCGTGTCGCTCGCGCGCGAGCCGACGCGTTTCCTGTCGACGGTGCAGGTCGGCATCACCCTGATCGGGATTCTGGCGGGCGCGTTCGGAGAGAATGCGCTGTCGGGAAAGCTCGAACCACTTGTTTCGAGGGTTCCCGTTCTCGAGCCCTACGCCGACACCGTTGCGCTCGCGATCGTGGTGCTTCTCATCACGTACTTCTCCCTTGTGGTCGGCGAACTGGTTCCCAAGCGGATCGCCCTCGCCCACCCGGAGCTCATCGCCTCGACGATTTCCCGGCCGCTGAACCTGCTCTCGCTCATCGCGGCGTGGCCGGTCAAGGTGCTCACGGTGTCGACGGATCTCCTCCTGAAGCTGCTGCGGATCAAATCGCAGAAGGGGGACGACGTATCCGAGGATGACGTGAAGTCGCTCATTTCGCGTGCCGCGTCCACGGGGATCTTCACACCGCAGGAGCTCAAGCTTTTCCAGCGGACGATGCGAGCCGGGGATCTGGTGGTGCGGGATCTGATGGTTGCGCGGACCGACATCATCTGGATCGATGAGAACGAATCGATCGACGTCGTTCGCGTGCTCGTGGGGACGAGTCCGTATTCGCACTTTCCGATCTGCCGTGAGAGCGTCGACACGGTGATCGGCGTTGTCCACATCAAGGACCTGATCGCCTACGGGCTGATCGGTGGGAGGGACTTCAAGGTCACGGCGGTGGCGCAGAAGCCGCTGTTTGTTCCCGAGTCGATGCCGGCACTGCGCCTACTTGATCAGTTCCAGCAGACGAAGAACCACTTCGCGTTCGTGGTGGATGAGTACGGCGGGACGCTGGGGATGTTGACGCTCAACGACGTGACCCGCGCGATCGTGGGCGACGTGAGCCGAACGGGCGACCCGGCGCAGGCGTCGATCTCGCGCCGGGACGATGGATCGTGGCTCATCGACGGGCGACTGCCTCTGCACGAGCTCACCGGCGCGTTGTCGATCGGGGCGGACGATGCGGACCCGCTCCCGGACGTGAGCACGGTCGCGGGGCTGATCACCGCGCTGCTGGGCCACATTCCCATGGAGGGCGAGACGCTTCAGTGGCGCGGGATTTCGTTCGAGGTCCTGGACATGGACGGCCCGCGGATCGACAAGGTCCTCGCGCGGCCTGGCGCGGCGGAAGGCCGGTCGTAGGCGTCGTGGGATTGAATCGGGTGAGGGCTCGGGGGGCGAGCCGGGGCGATTTCGTGCCGGAAGCGGGGCACGGGCTGTCGTTTGGTTGCGGAGTCGCGTTTGTTTGGCCCACGTTTGGCGTTGCGATCGGCTACCCTAGTCATCCACACCGGCGAGGGGACGGATTCCCCGGCCGGACGACTCTGATCTGATCGGAGAATTCATGCTCGGACGCGTCTTCAAGGCTTACGACATTCGCGGCACCTACCCGGATCTTTTGACCGACGCGATGGCGTGGCAGATTGGGTACGGGGCCAGCAAGTACCTTCTGGCGGATGCGCAGGCCGCGGGAGAGACGACCCCGATGATGAAGAACATCGTGGTGGGTCGGGACATGCGGACGAGCAGTCCGTCGCTGACGAAGAACCTGATTCAAGGCGTGAACGATCACGGGGGGGACGTGATCGATGTGGGGATGTGCGACACGTCGATGATCTACTTCGCGGTGAACCATGTGGACTGCGCGGGCGGGATCATGGTGACGGCGAGCCACAATCCGCCGCACTACAACGGGTTCAAGATTTCGAAGCGGAAAGCGAAGCCGGTTGGGGAGTCGACGGGGTTGGCGGAGATCCGCAAGTATGCCGCGATGGTGGACAAGGCGACGGTGAGCAAGTCTGGCGGGCGTGTGGAGGCACGGGACTTGTGGGCGGCGTACGCGAAGCATGTGCGGAGCTTCCTGGACTTTACGGGCGGGAAGTTGAAGGTGGTGATCGACGCGAGCAACGGGATGGCGGGGACGATGATCCCGAAGCTGTTCGGGAAGAACGGCGTGATCGGGCCGGTTCCCGGGCTCACGATCATCGAGTTGAACTTCGACAACACGAAGGGCGTGTTCGCGCACGAGCCGAACCCGCTGGTGGCGTCGAATCTGCGGCAGGTTCAGGATGCGGTGCTGGCGGAGAAGGCGGACCTGGGCGTGTGCTACGACGGGGACGCGGACCGCTGCGTGATCATCGATGAGAAGGGCAAGCCGGTGGGCTGCGACCACTTGACCGCGCTGCTGGCGAAGCACTTCCTTGCGAAGAACCCGGGCGCGGCGGTGGTGTACGACCTGCGTTCGACGAAGGCGGTCGCGGAGGACGTGAAGAAGGCTGGCGGCGTGCCGGTGCGTGGGCGTGTGGGGCATGTGTTCCTGAAGGCGGCGATGGCGGAGCACAACGGGTGCTTCGGCGGCGAGCTCTCGGGGCACTTCTATTTCCGGGACAACTTCAACGCGGATTCGGGCGCGATCGCGATGTGCGCGGTGTTCACGGTGCTGGCGAAGAGCGGGAAGAAGATGAGCGAGCTGGTGGCGCCGATTGCGCGGTATGCGCAGTCGGGCGAGGTGAACTTCCAGATCGAGGACAAGGACGGCGCGCTCGCGAACCTGATCCGGCAGTTTGGGCCGGGGAGCTCGTACAAGTCGACGATCGATGAGCTCGACGGCGTGACCGTGGACTGCTGGGACCAGAGCGGGTCTAGCGGCGGCTGGTGGTGCAACGTGCGCAAGAGCAACACCGAGCCGCTGCTGCGGTTGAATCTCGAGGCGCGGGACCAGGCGACGCTGGATCGCATGCTCGGGATGATTGCTCCGGGTCTGGGACGCAAGGTGGATCACTGAACGCGGCCGGCGCGGACGGCACGACATGACGCTGACGGACCTGCTGAATCACTGGTCGCTTACAGACAACCCGTTCCGGGGCGAGGAAGCCCGCACGGACGAGGTGTTCGCGCGCATGAGCGAGACCGGCGGCGAGTCGGTGCCGGTGTTTCACTCGGACTTTGAGAAGTTCGTGGGCGACATGCGGCGGCCGTGCTCGTCTGTGGTGTTCGGCGAGAAGGGCAGCGGGAAGACGTCGATCCGGCTGCAACTGGCGCGACGGGTCGCGGAGCACAACGCGACGCACGTGGCGGCGAAGGTGCTGCTTGCGCCGTACGACGACCTGAACGGCATGCTCGGGCGGCTGCACGAGCGGGTGGGGGGCAAGTCGTCGCTGGAGTCGCTGCAGAAGGTGCGGCTGGTCGATCACATTGATTCGATCCTGCACTTGGTGGTGCCGCGGCTGGTGGACGCGATCCTTGGAAGGACGGGGGAAGAGGATCCGATCGAGCTGCCGCCGGAGGCGAAGAAGCCGGCGAAGAAGCTGGACCGTGAGCAGCGGCGGGACCTGTTGCTGCTGCAGGCGCTTTACGACCGTGCGGCGTTCGCGCACCACCGGACGGCGGCGTTGCGGCGGCGGTTGAAGCTGGGGTTCTCGCTGCGGGTGCTTGCGGGGCGGTGGCTGCTGTTTGGTGCGCCGGTGCTGATCATCGCGGCGTTTGGCTGGCTCCAGTGGTTCGCGCCGGCGACGTGGACGGACGACACGCACCTGCTTGCGGCGTGGGGGCTGGCGGCGCTGGCGGCGGTGTACGCGATCGCCGCGATGAAGCTCGGCGTGTGGGACAAGCTGCGACTGATTCGCACGGCGATGCGTGTGCGGCGGCAGTTGCGGACGATCGCGAGGAACGACGGTTCGTTTGCGCGGAGCCTGATCGAACTCGGGTATCCCGGGCGTGACACCTCGGACCTGCCGCTGACGGACTCCGACGAGCAGCGCTACGACATGCTTGACCGGTTGCGCCGGCTGCTGCGGGTCTTTGGCTACACGGGGATGATCGTGGTGGTGGATCGGGTGGACGAACCCACGCTGGTAAGCGGCGACCCGGAGCGGATGAAGGCGCTGGTGTGGCCGATGCTGCACAACAAGTTCCTGCAGCAGGATTCGATCGGCGTGAAGCTGCTGCTGCCGATCGAGCTGCGGCACGTGCTGTTCCGGGAGAGCAGCGCGTTCTTCCAGGAGGCGAGGCTGGACAAGCAGAGCCTGATCGAGCGGTTGAGCTGGACGGGCGCGATGCTCTACGATCTTGCGGAAGCCAGAATTGCGGCGTGCACGGTGAAGGGGGCTCCACCGACGAAGCTGATCGCGATGTTCGCGGAGGACGTGTCGCACGCGGACCTGATTGACGCGCTGGATCGCATGAAGCAGCCGCGGGACGCGTTCAAGCTGCTGTACCGCACGCTGGTCGAGCACTGCGCGGGGGTGACGCAGGGGCAGAACGTTTTCCGGATTCCGCGGCACACGCTTCAACTGATTTTGCGGCAGGAGACGGACCGGCTGCAGCAACTGGCGCAGGGCATCCGGCCGGGTTGAGCCGACATACCCTTCGGGGCCATGGCCAACGCCTCCTTTGACACCGTTGACCCCTCCCACCTTGCGCTCGCGGTCTATCCCGCGGCGGTTTTGCGGGCACGCGCCCTGCCGATCCCGGAGGTCACCGAGAAGGTGCGCGGGGTTGCGGCGGCGATGCTCGAGATCATGCGGGCGGAGCAGGGGATCGGGCTCGCGGCTCCGCAGGTGGGCCTTTCGTGGCGGCTGTTTGTCGCGGATGTCCCGAAGGACCCGAAGGCCAAACCGCCGAAGGGCGAGTTCGCGGCGTTGCCGGTGCACACCGACGGGCCGATGGTGTACATCAACCCGGTGCTGACGAAACCGTGCGGGCCGATCGAGCGGTTTGAGGAGGGGTGCCTGAGTCTGCCGGAGATTCGCGGGGACGTGATCCGTCCGCCGACGATCACGATCGAGGCGACGGGGCTGGACGGAAAGCGGTTTACGACGACGGCGACGGGGCTTCTCGCGCGGTGCTGGCAGCACGAGATGGACCACCTGGACGGCGTGCTCATCATCGACCGGATGATGGAGGGGCATCTCGCCAAGAACAAGAGGCTCATCCGAGAGCTGGAAGAGAACGCGGCGTTCCGCCCGGGAAGGTGAGTTGCATGCGGATCGTGTTCTTCGGTTCCGGCGAGTTCGGGCGTCCGACGCTGGAGATGCTCGCGGGTGCGCACGAAGTGTTGACGGTGGTCTCGCAGCCGGATCGTCCCGCGGGTCGGGGAGGGAAGCCGACGCCGACACCGATCGCGGCGTGGAGCGAGGAGCGTGGTCTGCCGACGGTGAAGCCGGAGAACGTGAATGAGCCGGGTGTTGTGGCGTCGCTGCGGGAACTGGGCGCGGAGGCGTGGGTCGTGATCGCGTTCGGGCAGAAGTTGTCGCCGGCGTTGCTCGATGGGCAGCGGGCGATGAACCTGCACGCGTCGCTGCTGCCTCGCTGGCGTGGGGCTGCGCCGATCAACGCGGCGATACTGGCCGGTGACGCGGAGACGGGGAACAGCGTGATTACGCTGGCGGACAGGATGGACGCGGGGCTGGTGCTCGCGACGTCGCGGCGGACGATCGATCCCGCGCTGACGACCGGCGATCTGCACGCGATGCTCTCGGAGGATGGACCTGCGCTGGTGGGGTCGTGTCTGGAGCGTGCGGCGCGCGAGTGGCCCTTCGGTGAGGCCCAGGATGCGGCGAAGGTGACGCACGCGCGGAAGCTGTCGAAGGCGGATGGGTGGGTGAACTTCGGCGCGAGCGCGGCGGAGTGCCGGAATCGGATCCACGGGCTGAATCCGTGGCCGACGGTTGACGTAGGGTACAGAGACATCCGGCTGAAGGTGCTGCGTGCAAGAGCGGTGCAGGGCGCGGGCGCGCCGGGGGAGCTGATCGATGCGGGCGCGGGGATCGTCGCGTGTGGCGGGGGCACCGCGCTGGAGTTGCTGGAAGTGCAAGCTCCGGGGAAGCGGGCGATGACGTGGCGCGAGTTCGCGGCGGGGCGTCAGCCGAAGGCGGGCGAGGTGCTGGTCGGCGCGGGGGCGGGATGAGCGGGTTCTTCGCGACACTGTGGGACATGCTGCGACCGCCGG
>JBIKMF010000171.1:0-8341 GCA_044359425.1 Phycisphaerales bacterium | reverse complement strand
TCCCACCGCGCGAAGAACGCGACCACGTCGTCCGCGTCCACCGACCCGTCGATGTTCACGTCCGACGACTCTTCCCCCGCATCCCACGCCCCGAAGAACTCGATGACGTCGTCCCCGTCCACACCCCCGGAAAGGTCGAAGTCCGCGAGCGCATCCACGACCACCACCGCATCGTTGCTCGGGTACGAGCCGCACGAGTCCGTCGCCAAACAGTCGTAAACCCCCGAATCCGAGCAGTCCGCGTCCGTAATGATCAGCTCCGCCGTGCCGCTCCCCGTGATCCGGCCACCGTCGCCCAGGTTCACGTACTCGCCGCTCGCCGTCATCTTGCGCCAGCGATAACTCACCCCGCTCGGGCTGCTCGCCGCCACCACCAACCGAACCTCGCGCCCCGAGAGCGTCCGCACCGAGTTCGGCTGCTGCGAGAACACCACCGAGCTGCTCCCGAAGTACCGCGAACCATCCTGCGCGCCGGTCAGCCCACCGCCGCCCCTCGCCGCGCGGATGTTCGCCAGAGGCAACTGCCGATCGCACGAGAAGATCGCGATCCGTCCACCCGCGCCACCACCCCCGGGGTTGTTCGTTCCCCCGCCGTCGGCCAGGATCTGACCCGAGCCCACAAGCCGAGGCGTCCGGATGACAATCGAGCCACCCGCGCCCCCGCCGGCACCAGGGTTCACCGTCGGAGCAGATTCCCCGCTGCACGAGATCGAACCATTGATCGTCGTCGTTCCACCCACATCCAGCCGCAACGCGGCACCACCGTTCCCGCCCCGGGCCCGCGCCGTGCTGCCACCGCCACTCCCCGGCAGCCGGGGCTTGCTGACCGAGCCGTACGCCTGGCCGCCCGCAAACGCCGCACTCGCCCCGCCCACCCCGCCGTGACCACCGCCCGAACCACTCTGCGTCGCGGAAACGCCCGGCCCAACACCCTTGCCGTTGGGATACCCAAGCCCGTTGCCAAAGATGGTCGACCGCGAGTCAATCGTGAGCGCGCCGCCCACCCGCAGGTTGCACAGCGCAAGCGCGGGCAACACCAGCTGATTCGCGGGCCCGCTGAGCACAACATCACCGCCGATGGTCGTGACTCCCGGCGCCGCATGAAAGATCGACGACCCCTCCACCCGCAGCGAGCCCGGGATCGTGCGCAGGTTCCCCACCACCAGGCGCGACACCCCGCGCACCACGATGTCTCCCGGCACCGACGTCAACTCCGGCAGGTACACCGCCGCGCCGCCCTCCACCACCAGGGGCTGCGAGATCGTCTCGAGATCAGCGAACCGCACGTTCGCGCCCGCCGCCACCGAGACACTCCGCGCCGCTTCAAGGCCCGTCACCAGCGTCTGTGCCGCCGGAAGCGAACCGTTCCCCCCGCCGACCAGCGTCACCTCCGGCAGTGGGTTCGACAGCGTCGCCCGGTAGATCGTGCCGGCGCCGCCACGCTCGATCGAGTACACACTCGCGCCGCCCGTCGCACGCACCTCGCCCGTGAACGAAGACTGTGCGCTGCTGATCGCCACGCGACCACCACCGCCACCACCCCACCCCGTCGCACCGTCCGCGCCCGATGCCGAGATCGTCCCCGCCCCAGCGATCGACATGCTGTTGATCGAAACCGTGCCGCCCGCGCCGGATCCCGCCGTGCCCGTGCCCGGCGTCCCGTCGCAGAAGATCGGTCCATGAATGGTCGCCACCCCGCGCACCACCAGCACCACCGAACCACCCCCCGCGCCGCCGAGCTGCACGCCCGCCGCGCCACCACCGCTCCCAAGCTCCGCCGGTGCCGAGATACTCCCGTAGCTCGCTCCACCCGGGGCATCGCCCGCCTTCGCGCCGCGCCCCGCGTGGCCCCCGCCCGCCGCGCCGATCACGAGCCCCGTCGACGCGCCGCCCGCACCGGGCCCATCGCCGGGCCCGTACCCCCGTCCGTTCGTATCGATCCGAGACGACACGAGTGTCCCGCTCGCGCCCTCGATGACCATGTCCCCGTCGATGGTGAGATCCACGCCGTAGACAACGTCCGCGCCGGCTCCACCCGAGTAGTCGTACATCGCACCCGCGGCGTGCGTGAGGATCGCGGGCTCGTTCTCCGCATCACGCACCAGCGCGAGCGAACCCACGCGGTGGCGACCGCTGATGGTCAGCACGCACCCGCGCACGGTGATCTGCGCACCCGCCAACGGGACCGCAAGACCCGAGACCGGATCCACAACGACCGTATCCGTCGGGCCGATGACGGTGTCGGTGGTCAAAAGAACCGGCTGCGCGGTGGCCG
This sequence comes from Phycisphaerales bacterium, assembly GCA_044359425.1. Lineage (GTDB taxonomy): Bacteria > Planctomycetota > Phycisphaerae > Phycisphaerales > UBA1924 > JBEIUO01. Next base: position 6,066 of record JBIKMF010000171.1, on the reverse strand, counting down.
CGGCACAAAGCACAAGACTCATGGCCGTGACGGACAAACCAAGATGACGAAGCTGCATTGCGATCTCTCCGGGGCTGCGCCGGGCGGCGCTGCACCCATAACGAAAGGCTACTTCCCTTTCGAGAGGGCGTCAATCACAATGCGACGGAACGCCCGATATCCCGCGACGAATCCTGTCAGGAACCACAGAACCCCGTCATGGAAGGCGTCCGTGCGGTGGCGTACAAACACCCCGAACGAACGCTAGAGCAGCGTGCCCTTCAGGATGAGAATGGCGAGCGAGAAGTAGATGAGGATGCCCGTCACGTCGACGAGTGTGGCGACAAAGGGCGTCGAGCTGCCCGCGGGATCGAGCTTGCACTTCTTAAGCAGGAACGGGAGCATCGACCCCATCACGCTGCCCCAGAGGACAACACCAACGAGCGAAGAAGCGATCGTCACGGCCAGCATCACGAAGTGCTCCTGGACGTGCGTGTCGATGACGACGGCGCCGGTCTCCGGGTCGATGCGCTTGGTGGCGAACCAGCCCATGCCGCCCCACGCGGTAACGCGGATGAACCCCAGCAGGCCGACGATCGCGCCGAGGATGCCGGCGACCACGAGCTCGCGTCGCAGCACCGCCCACCAGTCCTTCAGCGTGACCTCGCCCAGCGCGAGCGCGCGGATGACCAGCGTCGACGACTGCGACCCCGAGTTGCCGCCCGCGGAAATGATCGCCGGAACAAACGTCCCCAGCACGATTGCTCGCTCCATCTGCCCCTGGAAGTACCCCAGCGCGTTGGTCGTGAGCAGCTCGCTGCAGTAGAGCATCGCCAGCCACGGGGCGCGCTTGCGCACCAGCCACCACGCCGACGCCGTGGAGAACGGCTCGTCGAGGGCCTGCACACCGCCCAGCTTCTGCATGTCCTCCGTGACCTCTTCCTGCGCAACGTCCGACACGTCGTCGATGGTCACGATCCCCACCAGCACCCCGCGCGAATCCAGCACCGGCAGCGCGGTACGGTCGTAGCGGGCCATCAGGCGAACGGCCTCTTCCTGCGGCTGATCCGCCCGCAGCGAATAGAACGTGTTGTTCTGCAACTGGTAGATCTTCGTGTCCGGCTCCGCAAGCAGGACCTCGCGCAGCCGCACGTCATCGATCAGAATCCCGTTCTCGTCGATGATGTACAGCACGTTCAGCGTCTCGGCGTCCTTGCCGTGCCGGCGAACGTGCCCGAGCGCCTGCTCGCACGTCCAGTCCGGCCGCACCCGGATGTAGTCGGGCGTCATCAGACGCCCCACCGTCCGGGGCGGATACCCGAGAATCGCCTGCGTCTCTCTCCGAGACTCCGGGCTCAGCGACGCCACCAGCCGCTGCGCGACCTCCGCGGGCAGTTCGTCCAGCAGCGACACGCGGTCGTCGGCGCTCATCGCCTCCACCACGCGAACCGCGCCGTCCGCGCCCAGCTTCTGGATCAGGTCTTCCTGCTTCTCTGGAGCAAGGTAGGAGAACACCGCGCCCGCGTCGTCACGCTGCAGGAACCGGAACCCCAGCGCCGCCTTCTCCGGATCCAGCGACGCCAGAATCTCCGCGGTGTCCACGAACGGCATCTCGTGCAGGCACGCGCGCAGCTCCGTGAACCGACCTTCGTTGATCAGCTCCTCGACCTCGGGAAGCAGGAGTTCCGCCGTGGGAGTCATTCTGAACCTGTATTCAGCGATTCGAGGTCCGCGATCTCAGATCTGAAATCTGAAATCCGGCATCTCAAATCTCAATCGCCCAACTCGTGCCCCAGGATCACCCGATCACCGACGCCAACGACGATAGGCGCAGGGGCTCACGTGTGAAAAACGGCTCGCCCGCCGCCGCCCCGATCCGCGACCCAAAGTACGCGTCCATCGCGCTCATCCGCTCCGGGAACCCCGCGTTCCTCGGGTTCAACTCGAACTGCGTCCGGTACGCCTCGATCGCGCGACGCTTCGCCCCCGCGTGCGCCGACGTGTCCACCACAAAGCTCGGGTTCGGCACGCTCCGAAGGTGCGAGCAGTAGTAGTAAAACACCCACGTCGCGTAGATCGGGGGCCCCACCGCCGCTCCCCCGGGCGGTGCCGGCATCTCCACCTTTGTCAACTTTGCGTCAAATCTCGCGTCCTCCGCGATCCGCGTCGTCGCCACGTGATCCGGGTGCGCATCCTCCGGGTACGGCATGAACAGCACGCTCGCCTGGTGCGCCCGGATCGCCCCCGCCACCGCGTGCCGCGCACCCAACGTGTGCTCCACCCTCCGGTTCGGCAGGTCCAGCAACACCCGCTCGATCCGCTTCCCCGCCGGCGAGAGTTCCGCCGCCGCGGCAGCCGCCTCCGCCAATCGCGTCGGCCGGTCCCCCACCGGAGTCGGACACCCGTCCGTCATGTCGAGGATGAGCACGTTGTGCCCCTGAGCCGCCAGGAGCGCGATCGTCCCCCCCATGCCGATCTCCTGATCGTCCGGGTGCGGGCCGATGACAAGAATGTTGGCCAAGCGCCGCCCTCCTCGATCACTCGTCCTTGCCGATGACGATCAGACCGACGAGCGTCGTCTTCGACGGATCGCCTGGGTCCGCGGTCTCGAGCTGCGCCAGCACCAGCCGGTCCGGCATCTCGGTCGCGAAGAAGCTCTCGTCCCGGAAGGGCTCCGAGTACTCGTCCCGGAAGTCATCCAGCGAGATCACCAGCGTCTGCCCGACCCCCAGCCCCTCGATGGGGTGGCTGAACCGCTGGTTGAGCCAGAGCGTCGATGCGCCAAACGCCCGGTTGGTCGTGTTGACCAGCTCCAGCTTCGTCGGCCGCTTGAAAACCTGAATGTCCACCACCTCACGCTGCTGCCCGATCTCCGGGAACGCCCGCGCGTACGGCACCTGATCCGGCGCACTGCGGCACCCGGCCAAGCCCGCCGCCGCCACCACTCCCACCGCCATCACGATCGTTCGCAGACTCTTCATGTGCTCCCATCGTCCCTTCTTCGCCGTCGCGTTGCAAGTCGCCTCACCCAATCGCCCGCGCCGCCTCGTCCAGAAGGGCATCCGCCCCCGCCGCGGTCGGTGCCTCCGCGATCAACCGCATGATCGGCTCCGTGTTGCTCGCCCGCACGTGCAGCCAGCTCCGCCGATCGGCCAGGTCCACCCACGCGCCGTCCGACAGGTCCACCTTGTACCCCGCGTACGCCCGCGCGATCTTCTCCACCGCCACCTGCGCATCTTCCTTCCGCGCCAGATCCACCTTCCGCTTGCGAATCGCGTACGAAGGCAGCCCCGCCACCACCTCGCTCAGCCGCTTCCCCTTCCCACGAATCAGCCACAGCACCAGCGACATCGCGCTCAGCGAATCCCGCACGTACGCCACCCGCGGCCAGATGATCCCACCGTTCCCCTCCCCGCCCGCCATCGCCCCCTCGCGCTTCATGACCTCCACCACGTTCGCCTCCCCCACCGGCGTCCGCAGCACCCTCGCCCCGAACATCCCGCACACGTCGTCCAGCATCCGGCTCGTCGACAGGTTCGTCACGAACGTCTCGCCCTTGGTCTCACGCCCCGCGTTCTTGTGGGCCGTGAGAATCGCGAGCGCGCTCAGCGCCAGCGTGTACTCCTCGCCGATGTACCGCCCCCCCTCGTCCACGATCGCCAGCCGATCCGCGTCCGGGTCCTGCGCAAACCCAACCTGCGCCTCCTGCTCCCGAACCGCGTCGCACAACCCCCCCGCCCCCGCCAGATTCTCCGCCGTCGGCTCCGGCGGATGCGGGAAGATCCCCGTGTCGTCCGCGCCCAGATGCAGGAACTCCCCAACCCCCAGCGCCTCCATCAACGCCTGAGTCCCCGACACCCCCGACGCGTTCACCGAGTCCACGACCGCACCCACGTTGTTCCCGAGCACCGCCGGATCACCGAATCCGGCCTCATCCAACGCCCCCAGCAGCTTCGCCACGTGCAGCCCCGCCGCGCCCTCCGCATCCGAAACCACGCCAAGGGTGTCCCACCCCGCGTAGTCGATCGCGCCGGCGTTGAACCGCTCGATGATCTCTCCCGCGTACCGCGCCGCCGGCGCCGCCGCGGACGACCCGTGCATCCCCCCCTCCCGCAGCAGGCACTTGAGGCCGTTCCACTGCTGGGGGTTGTGGCTCGCGGTCAGCACCATCCCCGCGACGAAGTCATTGGGGTTGTCCTCCGCGTACCGGTCCGTCCCCACCGCCACCGTCGGCGTCATCCCGATCCCGATGTCCACCACGTGCGCCCCCGACCCCAGGATCCCCGAGATCGCGGCGTGGTGCAGCATGTTCCCCCCCGCCCGCCCGTCACGGCCGAGAACCACCGTCACCGGTTTCCCACCCGCCCGCGACCGCAAAAACGACGCGAACGCGCCCGCGAACCGGGAGGCAACCTGCGGGGTAAGGGTCTGGCCGACGATGCCGCGGCAGCCCGAGACGGAGAGCATCAGGGTCATACGCACAGGTTAGGCCTCCGACCCCGGAGCGATCACCCCGAACAACGACCGTCACCGAGCCGCCCACATTGGGGAAGTGCCCGTCGGGATACTTGTACGGATTTTGGAAGGTTCGCACGGCCGAGAAAGTGGCGAATAGCGGGCCAACCTCGACTGAATTTGCGGTTTATTCCAAAAGTAAGACCTGTGAAGGTGGCAGGAAACCCGTTCATGGTGCACCTTTAGGTCGTTCGGAGAATCCGCACGGCGGATGCTGCCTCGGGGGCGCATCACCGGTGGGGGACAAGTACATCATGAAGTCCCGCTGGCCCAATTGGCAGCGGGGGTTGACGCCTGAGGAAAAGGCAGCCGGGCCGAAAGGCTTGGCCGGTGATATGAGTGCGCTGTCCCGACAACCCGAGATCCCGTTGCTTGTCACGGATTGGCAAGCAGACGTGGTTCAGCTCCTCGACGAGCACCACCTGGTGGCCTGGTCTGAGCTGCCCCAACGTAGAACACAGTTCGCCGTATCTCTCGGCCAGTTCCTTGGAGCTCAGAGAGATACCGAAGTCTGTGTCTTCTACGGGAAATACATCACGGACCTCGAGTCCTTCTGCTATCAGCTGGAACGATCGGTCCCCGGACCCGTCCTCCAGCGACGGCTGGAAGGCCCCGGCGGCATCGCCGACCTGCTCCGGCAGCGGGCGAGCTTCCGAGGTCGTGCCGAGTCCAAGTTCCGGTTCTATATCTGGCACGACGCCGACGTCCTGCTCCGCGCGAACCACAAGCTCTTCGGCCGCATCGTCGACGCCATGTCCGGCGTTGCCGCCGAGGCCGAGTACGTCAGCGACGACCTCCTGCTGGTCCACCGCTCCGTCTACGTCGGCTCCTCCATCCTCGACGTCTACGCCGAAGACCCCCGCGGGCAGTTCCAGTCCTGGGCCGACGACGGCTCCGGCGAGCCCTTCTGGCGCGTGGTCACCGGCCTCGAACGCCCGCCGTTCCTGCGGTACCGCGTCGACTGCCTCCGCCCCGAATAGTCCTACCAACGACCCCAGGGCCCGCCGTCAGCGGCGGGTCCATCCGCGGCTTGGGGGCAGCAGCCCGATCATTATCAGCAGGGCACTCCCAGCAAGCAGCCAGATCCGCTTGCTGCTGTCCGTTGCCCACCGCTGCAACCGCGAGTCGATCGCCTTCCGCTCCGGCAGCACCAGAGGCGGGGGTTCGAGCGCCGGGAAGACCGACGCATCGGCATCGGGGGCGATCTCGAGCCCCGGGATGATGGCGGTATCGGCCGGGATCTGATTCAACTGGCTCGCCGCGAGGGACAAGACCAGCGAGGGGTCCTTGTTCTCGAGGGCCCCGAGGTACTCCTCGTACCGGGACAGCCGCGCCATGCGATGGTTCTCAACCGCCAGGGCCCGATCCCGGATCCACCGTGCCTCGGCGAGGTCGTCCGCGGCGGGAATCAGGAGAGTGGCCCCGAGGAGGGCAACCCCGGCGATAAGGAACAGCCAGCCGGCGTCGATCAGGGGCGCAACGGCAGCCTCCTGCGAGGGCGGGGCGATGTCGACGCCGGGATGGATGGCCTCACTAGACACCGGGACAGAGAGTATCGGCGAGACCCGTCCG